>CAMBQF010000137.1 GCA_945869825.1 Chitinophaga pinensis
AGTTAATAAACTCTACCGTACTACCCGATATATCGAACCCATCATTCTTGCAATTTTCTACACGGCAGTTTATTATTTTGCCCGTGCAAAAGTCAGCATCGAAAGCATCGCTGCTGCAATTTCGAAAGGTGCAGTTACGTAGTTCAAAGTTACAGCGGATTAGGTTTAGCACATCTTCCGACTGTATGTTCACAAACTGGCAATCCTCTATTATAACCTTGCCCCCGTAAAAGGTAAACGAGCCGGTAATGTTGCGGCCTTTTAATAATTTACCACCTCCAACTACATTCTTAAACTGTAAATTTTTAATAGTTGAAGTACTGTCTGAAATAACTAAAAACCCTTGATGGTAAGGGAGGTAATTAGCCTTTTTATCAAATTGTAACGGAATATAGTATATCCACATCCCATCAAAAGGACTGGTATAAGGCCCTGTATAAGAATTTCTTAATTGTTGTTTTTGATTATAGTCGTTTGTAATAACCTGTGCCGATGAAAACAAGTTTATATAATCGCCCGGGGTTAAAATAGAATTTTCATCCATCCGCTCATAGGCCAGCACTTTATCCTTACCGTCGTTGCCCATTGCTGTTTTGTAGAGCAGTTTGTATTTAGGTTTCTTTTCCTCTATAAAGCCTGTGGGTACTATAAAATCTACTGTTTGGTAGCTTGCAGGGTAGCCGGGCACAATGCCTTTGGCGGTAGGTTTACCTGTGGGTTTTAATACCTGCTTATCTATTTGCAGGCCTGTAACCTCTACCCCCAATGGCTGCACAGTGGCCCACTCTACCGTTATCTTATCCACTGATTTTTTCTTTAAATAAGCATTAACACATTTATCGGGGTGGATAGCCAGGCAAATGGTTTTCATGTTTTGGTAAAAGGGTTTGTCGGTATACTCCGCATCAATAAACTCAGCAACCAACTTACTTTGTAGCTTATCCAGTTCGGGCTTTTGTTTAGCCAGGAATTTATCGAGATAGCTTTTCTTGGATACCCGCTCTAATTGGTGCAGGTAGCAGCGGTAAAACAAGCTATCGTCAAACAGGCGCTGGTAGATAAGGTCTAAATCTTTTGGGTGGGACCCTATGCCAAACACATCGGTAATCTCCTTGCCGGCATCGCCATCGTAGGCAATGGGCTCGAGTTTAGCAGTAACGGGGTTATAGTAAAAGCGCAGATTGTGCCAGCGGCCGCTGCCGTGGCGGGCTCCCAACAGTTCGCAGACGGCAAACAAAGTAGCCAGGCGGGTGGTGTCGAACACCTTATCGGCACCGTATTTACCATCCCTAAAGCCCTCTAACAAAGTGCGTGCGGCAAGAAACTCGCCGGTAAGCATGCTGTCTTTCAAAATTTTGCCATCCCTAAAAGCAATGATAGGCGCGGTGGCGCTGGTTTGCAAACCCGTAGGGTCGCCCTCCATAAAGGGGTGGCGCTCCCGTTCGGCCCACATGGCACTCTCATCGAACTTAACAATGGGGCCTTCGCGGCGGTGCAGGTTCTCTACCAGTATCTTATCAAAATGCTCTTCAAACGCATAGGTGCCGTAGCTTTTGCCGTTAACCTCTAACTCTACAAAAGTGTAGCGGGGAGCCATAATATCTTCTTCCAGCATGGCCTGCATATAGAGCCATTCGTACACATAGTTGCGGGTGCGGGGATGCTGTAGCGAGAAGCGCTGCATGCCCATTATGGCCGAACTATCGCCCATGGTAACGCGCAGCGAGGGTTTCTCTCGCATGGCATGGTCGGCCCAATCGCCTTTTAGGCGGATACTACATTCCCTTGCTTTATCATCGCCATAGGTGGCTTTGGCAACAAATTCTGTTTTGTATTTATCGGCTATCATGCCCTGTTGGCGGGCCGAGTCGGTGTTGGCTAAAATGGTATTCCAGTCTTTTTCATTTAAGTTGATGGATAGCTTGGGGAAGCCTGCATTGCCATCTTGGGCAGCATGTTGTGCACGTTTGAACAGGGGCTTGATGTAATTGCCTATAATACCGTAGCGTTGGATGATAATGCCTAGCGTAAGGCCGACTATCAGTAAAAGGGCATATTTAATCCACGGGCGCATTGGGTAAAGGTAATAATAAGAGCCTCACCCCTACCCTCTCCAAAGGAGAGGGAGTTGAAAATATTTTTACTTATTATTTCAGATTAAGAACGCTGCCTCACTACCTCGTAACATACCACGCCCATAGCTACAGATACGTTTAGGGAGCCGATATCGCCGCTCATGGGGATTTTTACTTTATGGTCGGCAATTTTTAGGAGTTGTTCTGATATACCATCTTCTTCAGAGCCCATGATTACGGCCACGGGGCCTTCTATCTTAGCATTGAATAGCATAGTGTCTGTTTTCTCGGTGCAGGCTATAATCTGCAAGCCCGATTTTTTAAGGTAATCGGCTACCATAAACAGGTTGTTGGCGCGGCAAACGGGTATGTTGTTTAATGCCCCGGCTGATGTTTTCATGGCATCGGCACTAACGGGTGCACCGCCTTTTAGGGGGATAACAATGGCATCGACCCCGCAGCACTCGGCAGTACGGGCCATAGCGCCAAAGTTGCGCACATCGGTAATACGATCAAGCACCAAAATAAAGGGCACTTTGCCTTCTTCGTAAAGCTTTGGTATTATGTCTTCAATATCGTTAAACTCAATAGGCGATGTAAAAGCCACTATGCCCTGGTGGTTGGCTCGGGTAAACTGGTTCAGTTTTTCAATAGGCACCTTACTGTAAGGTATGTTATGCTCTTTAAACAAACGGAACAACTCATCGCTTTGCTCGCCCTTTAAACTGCCCTGCACAAAGGCTTTCTCTATTATTTTGCCGCTTTTAAGCGCCTCAATAACAGGGTGTATTCCATAAATCATTCCTTCGGGCGCACTGCGGCGTTTTGGGTATTGGGGGCGGTCTTCGTACATCGCTAAATTTTGCCCAAAGTTAATACCAATATATCAAACGCCCATTACGCCAGTTTTCTACCATATCATACCAGGCAGTTTTTAGTAGGTCGTTGCGGCGCAGATAGTAGTCGTAACCTGCAATGCCATCGGGCTTACGGTCGAAAATATAATTTGTGGCTGGGTTGTTCCCGCTGGTGCTATAGAGCCATGTTTCGGTATCAGTACCCTTAAAAACCGATGCCGGCTGGCCCATAATTACCAAAATCATACCACGGTCGGTTTTCCAGCCTTCTCGGGTGGTGGTGAATAAATCGTTAGCCAGGCGTACACCGCCGTAGTAGTTCTTTAGCACCTCTCGCGCCTTTCCATTGTTATTACCTGCGGCATTCAGCCAAAAGTCGTCTACTTCTTTTTTGATGTCCGACTTAGCTACCATCTTATCATAATCCCATTGTGAAACCAGATAGCGGAGCGGTCTAAGCACATCCATGGGTTTGGTCAGCTCCGGGAAGTTGCCCTCGGTACGTAAGACTACCAACCCAAGGCGCTGACTGGTATCAGCAGTAATAACAAACATACCTACGGGGGTTAACTGTAAGGGGCCGCTTGTACCATTGGCCAGTTCAACACTAAAGGTAGTGTCGGGCTTTGGTACATCTACCATAGCCCCGTGGCTAAAGGGTGGCGGCGGAAAAGCGGTTTCCTTGCGGTAGTACTTTACAAATACGGAAGTAGCTGTTTTATTGTTAGTGTTGATATAGAACACCTTATTGGCATCTATGTAATTGGTGTACAACGGCATACTATCAGCCTGCGAGCGCAGCATGTAGTTTTGACCGGAGGTGAAGTATGATTTATCAACCTCGAGAAAAGAAATGTTGTGCTGGCGGCGGTTAACATCAACAAAAACTACCTCGGCAACATAATTGCGCCCAAAAGGAGCTTTAATTTTAAAGCTACCATGTAAAAGTAACAAAGTATCAGTCAATTGAGAGTATTGATACGTAACACTGCCGGTATCTATAGGTAAGGCATCATCAATAGTATTAAACAGCTTATATTTAACTTTTATATTGGCTGCAAAAGCACCATTGTTATTGATATACAACAATTTACTTGGCTTAATGGCGAAGAAAACGGTGCTGCTATCGCTTGCGTGGTTATACACCTTATAAAAGGGCTTAATCTCGGTGCTGCTTTTTGCATACAGGTAGTTAGTATTTTGCCGGGCTATGCTGCCCTGGTTAAAGCACGAAACCAGCACTACCATTAGGATACCAAATAACAGGCTTATTTTTATAAAACTCTTCATTAATAGGTATTTATGGAAATTGACTGTTGTAAACATCGCTATTCTATAACAAATAACGCACCAACATGTTAAATATGTTCAATAGCAGGCAATTATCTTGCAAAAGCTCTAAAATAGCCTATATTAACTACTTGATTTACAGATAACTAAATCAAAATGTTAATAACCTTTAGGCTTTAAAAGCAAAATCGTTTGTTAAATTATAATTACCTTTGTACATTAAAAATGAACGAATGGGTATGAACAATAATTTACCCCTAAGGTGGCTTACTGTATTGATGGCTTTTTTGGTGGTGACAGTAGGTACACTAAACGCTCAAAACATAACAGTTAAGGGCGTTATAACCGACTCAAAAACAAACACTCCGATACCGTTTGCTTCTGTTTCTGTTCCGGGTACAACACAGGGCACAACCACCGATATTAATGGCACATATAAGCTAGCCTTGCCCGAGGGTGAATGGCGTGTGCAATATAAAATGCTGGGTTTTAAACCTGAGTTTAAAATTTTTAAACTGAAATTAGAAGATTCTCTTTCAATAGAAGTAAATATTAAGCTGATTGCAGAAGGTACTGACCTAGGCCCGGTAATTGTTTCAGGATCTAAATACGAGCAGCGTTTAGAAGACCTTATTGTATCGGTAGAGATTATCCGCCCGAACATTATAGAGAATAAAAATGCAACCAGCATTGATAAGGCAATAGAGTCGGCACCGGGTATTACGGTGGTAGACAATGAGCCGCAGGTGCGTGGTGGCAGTGGTTTTAGCTCGGGCTTAGGCAGCCGTGTGCAGCTTATTATTGATGATATACCCTTACTACGTGGCGATGCAGGCCGCCCTGTGTGGCCATTGGTACCGGTAGAAAACGTTGACCAGATAGAGGTATTGAAAGGTGCATCATCTGTATTATACGGCTCATCGGCATTGAATGGAGCGATAAATATACGTACAGCATACGCTAAAGATAAACCTGAAACCAAGATGTTTGCCTTTACGGGTATGTATAGCAAACCCCAACGCCGATATGCTACCTATTGGGATGGTTTAAACCCAATGGTATCGGGCATGAGCTTTGTGCACACCCGACGCGTAAAAAACGTTGACTTTGTATTTGGCGGCAACTTTTTTAGGGATGACGGGTACATTGGCCCTGAACCTATTAGCCCGTTAAATGGCAACAAGATTAACAAAGGAGAGTATGACCGCCGCGGGCGCTTAAACTTTAGCGTGCGGGTTAAAAACAAAAAAGTAGAAGGCTTATTTTATGGTGTTAATGCCAATGGTATGGTATCTAGAAACGCACAGGCGTTCTTTTGGGCCAATGCCGACAGTGGTATCTACAAAGCATTCCCGGGGTCTATTACCAACTTTAACGAGGTTTTATGGTATGTAGACCCTTATGTACAATACTTTACGCCTGGTGGTCACCGCCACGTGTTCCGCAACCGTATATTTTACAGCAACAACGAGGCTGATAACAACCAGAACACCTCATCGATACAGATGTATAACGAGTACCAACACGTTAACAAGGTTAAAAAGGTTGATGATTTTTATATTACCGCAGGCGTTACAAGCATCTACACTAACTCTCAAGGGCAGGTATTTTCTGGCAACGAAGCTAACAACGGCAACAGCTACTCTTATAACCTGGCAGCCTATGCCCAGTTTGACAAAAAGTTCTTTGGCCGTTTAAACGTTACAGCCGGCGGCCGCTTTGAGTATTTTGAGATTAACAAAAAGCACCAAACCAAACCGGTTTTCCGTGCGGGTGTTAACTACGGGCTAACCGAAGCTACGTTTATCCGTGCATCGTTTGGGCAGGGTTTCCGTTTCCCAAGTATTGGCGAGCGTTATATAAGGACCCAATCGGGTGGTTTTGGGTTTTTCCCCAACAACGATTTAGTGGCAGAAAGCAGCTGGAATGCTGAAACCGGTATTAAACAACTATTCAAAATAAAAGACTTTGTAGGTTATGCCGATGTTACAGGCTTTTACCAGGAGTATGATAATTTTATAGAATTTAACGCCGGCATTTGGGGCACAGACCCAGATTTTGCCAAAAACATTGGTTTTAAATTCCTTAACACCGGCAGGGCACGCGTTACGGGTATCGATTTTTCTATTACAGGCATGGGCGAGATTGCTAAAGACCTTTCTATTACCCTTTTGGCAGGCTACACCTATTCTCATCCTATTACCCTGCAACCTGATTTAGTTTATGCAACCTCAAATTCACAGACTAATAATCAATATACCTACCGCTCTAGCTCTACCGACCAAAGCGGCGTGCTTAAATACCGTATAGAGCATTTGGGCAAGGTTGATGTGGAATTAAACTACAAACCGCTTATGATTGGTTTTAGCACCCGCTACTACAGCCAAATGCGCAATATTGACGTATTTTTCTATCAACTGGACCAACCGGGATTTCTTAATACCGGCATTACAAACTACCGTGCAAACCATACTGCGGGCATGTTTGTGTTTGATGTGCGTGCAGGCGTGAAAATATATAAAGCACTTGGCGCAACACTTATCGTATCTAACTTGTTGAATAAAGAGTACTCGTTGAGGCCACTTAACCTTGAGCCCCCCCGTTTAACTACCCTACAATTAAGCTATAAACTGTAATTAAATAGATAGAAACATGAAAAGGATTATTACAACACTGGCCCTGCTTGCCTTTGCAACGTTTGGCTTTGCACAAACACCCGTTGCTAATGGCGACTTAGAAAGCTGGACCAACTCTACCGGAGGCCCAAATGGCGACTTTGAAGACCTACCCGGCCCATTTTTAAAAACGCTTAACAGCTTGTATAACCTGCCAGCCGTTATTGGTGGCCCGGGTCCTATTACTACTACTAAGTCTACTGATGTTTGCGAGGGTACTTACTCTGCATTAATCACTTCAAAATCATTCCAAGGCATCTTTATTCCGGGCGCTATGGGTACTTTTGATGTAAGCTTAGCCCCTCCGGGAGCCAAGTTAGGTAAACCCTATACCGACAAGCCTTTGCGCGTAAAATACTGCGCTAAATACGCACCTGTAGCCGGCGACTCTGCTGAGGTTTTCTGCTTACTAACCAAATGGAACGGAAACAGTCGCGATACCATTGCCTTTGGTAACATTAAACACATGTCGGCCGTAGCCAACTACACTAACTTTGAGTTTCCGTTAACCTATAGCTCTCAAGCTACGCCTGATACCTGTACGCTACTTGCAGTAGCCAGCGCAGGTTACGATTTTGGTACCCTTACCAACTCTGCAGGCCAGGTAAACAGCGCGTTGACTATTGACAACCTGCGTTTTGACTTTACTGTTGGCATGGAAGAAAACACCGCTAAGCCTGAGGTAAAAATGTACCCAAGCCCTGTTAGCGATATATTGAACATTGCTTTGGAGAAAGGTGTTACCAACACTAACTACCGCATTATAGACCTTGCAGGCCGCACTGTACTTACCGGTACTATTAACGGTACCAGCAGCGCAGTAAACGTTAACCA
>CAMBQF010000138.1 GCA_945869825.1 Chitinophaga pinensis
AACTGACAACCGGTAACCGGCAACTTTTTTAAACTAAAAATCCGTACCTTTGTTGAAACATTGAATATACAATATAGAATATAAAAGTTATGTATCCAGAACAAATGGTAGCCCCCATGAGGGCCGAAATGACCACCGTTGGCTTTCAGGAATTGAAAGACGCTGAGTCGGTTAATAACACGATTCCAAAATCAGAAGGCACCGTACTGTGCTTTATAAACTCAGTATGCGGTTGCTCTGCAGGTACTGCCCGTCCGGGTGTTAAACTATCGTTGCAAAGCGAAAAACGTCCCGATAAACTGGTAACCGTTTTTGCCGGTAACGACCCTGAGGCCGTAGCACAGGTACGCCAGTACTTATTGCCTTACCCTCCATCATCGCCTGCTATTGCCCTGTTTAAAGATGGCAAACTGGTACACATGATAGAGCGCCACCACATTGAAGGCCGCACTGCAGATATGATTGCAGAGAACCTTGCCGGCGCTTACGAGCAATACTGCTAATTTTATTATCATGACAGATATGAAAAATCCTTTCTGCTTTGCAGGAGGGATTTTTTGTTTATGCACTACCTTTAACCCATGCGTAACCTCCTCGTAATTGCCATTGTTATACTATTTGCAGCCTGCTCTGCTCACAAAGGTAAATTGCTGCAAAAAGTAGGGTATATTGAGGCGGGCGATAAAAAAATCAGCCTGAGTCCATCGCCCAAAAACACCTTGTCAATCAGCTATTTTCAGTGCGGGGGGATATGTATTAAGTCGGGTAACGATGTGGTGCTTGTTGACCCTTTTGCCTCTAATCCATCTGTTGTATCAAAAGTAAAAACAGACACTGCTGCCGTGGGCTTAATTATGAAGGGCATTAATCCTACTGATATTAAGGCTATACTGGTTAGCCATTCGCACTACGACCACCTGATGGACGCACCCTATATAATGAACACCTATTGCCCACAAACAACTAAACTATTTGTAAACCATACGGGTGTGCAAATAGCCGAGCGGCTAAAAGTTGATTCTGCCCGGATTGTTGATGTGGAGCAGCCCGCGGGGTTCTCCAGTGTATCGGGTAACATAAGGGTGCTGCCCATTGTAAGTTCGCACCCACCGCATATAGGCAATACTAAGTTGTACGATGGCGAATACCGCCCTAACACCAAGCCCGCCCAAAAAAGCTTTTGGCGCTGTGGTAAACCCTATGCTTACCTTATAGATATTATGGATGGTACTGAGGTTAGCTTTAGGTTGATGGTGCAAACATCGGCAAGCAACAAGGCCAGCGCTAACCTGCCTGATAGTTTATTAAAAGCCAAAGGAGTTGATGTACTGGTAATGCCGGTGGCATTGTACAGTAAAACACCGGGTTACCCTGCATCAGTATTAAATATTATTAAGCCCAAGTATACTATTATTGGCCACTGGGAAAACTTTTTCAGGCCCTATAAAAAACTGACAGTGAAACCCTATCAGGTTGCAGGCGGAACAGATGTAATGGCCTTTGCTAAAACTATGGAGCAACTGGTTGGTAAAGACAAATTCAGGATACCCATGCCGGGCAGTAGTATTACTATTGATTATTAACTACTCGCTAACTGCACCACCAATCACCTTAGGCGAGCGTATGTAATCAGAGTCGTGTTTAGGGGCGTTTTTAAGGCCTTCGTCTTGCGTAATGTCCATTTTTACTACGTCAGGGCGAAGTACGTTGGTTTCATCCGTCATATAAATAAGCGGCTCAACCCCTTCGGTATCCAGCTCGTTCAGCTTCTCCATAAAGGTTAAAATCTTATTCATATCACCCATCATTTTTTCTTTTCCTTCTTCATCAAACTGAATACGGGCCAGGTGGGCAATATGGTCAACGGTGGTTTTATCTATTTTCATCGCTCTAAGCTACTGTCAATTTTTTGGTAAATCAGGTTACGCAATTCGTTAATGTTATCGTCGGTCATGCTCTTGGTTTCAATAGGCTTGTGTATAAACACCCTTGCCAAACCTAATGTCCCCGAGCGTTTAGACTTGCGGTAGTCGGGCAGTATGCGCCAACTGTTTGCAAAGGTAACAGGTATGATTGGAACTTGCGCATCTATAGCCAATTTAAAGGCCCCGTTTTTAAACGGCAGCATATCGGGTGCGTTAGGCGATATGGTCCCTTCAGGAAAAACAAATATGGTAATACCATCGCGGAGGTCGGCTTCGGCACGTTCTAAAGCCTTGGCTGCTTTCATAGGGTTGCTACGGTCTATGGGTATGTGCATGGTGCGGAACAGCAGCCCAAAGAATGGTGCTTCGGCATGCTCTTTCTTAGCCAGAAAGTGAAAGTGAAATGGCCAAAAACAAAATGGGAGGATAATATCTAAGTACGAAGCATGGTTGCAGCAAACCACATAGGCCTGTCCGCGTTTGGGCCTTTCTTCCCATTTGGTGGTAAAGGGTATACCGCCTAAAAGTAAAATGATGCTACCCCAAAAACGCTGTATGCCAAGCGCTACCCGTTGGCTGCGGAACACAAACAAGCTAAGGCACAACCAAGGGAACAACAACGCGAAGAGCGTGAAAAACACACAAACAATCCAAACCTTCCAAAGGGTTATTAATATAGTCTTCACAATGCAAAGGTAGTCATTACTAACTTATAGCTAATGGCTTGCAGCTTATAGTATTACTCCTTAATCAGGCGCAGGGTTTTAACACCATTACCCATGTTAATCTTAACAAAGTAAATTCCGGCAGGTAAATTACCAATATCGATAGTCAATTTTTGCCCTGCTGATTTATCAAATATTGCAGTATTTACTACTTGTCCCAAAGGATTTAGCACCTGTACATTTATATTATCTGTAGGTGCTTGGCTGAGGTTTATATTTAGGGTGTTTTGTGCAGGGTTTGGGTAAAGGGTAATGGTATTTTTTGTAAGCTCAGTTAGGCTATTTACATCACTACATAAGCTATGTGCATTAAAAAAATCCCACAAGGCAATACTAGCGTTAATATCACGATTAGTGTTACCTAATACACCTGCTTGCGAAGGAACATAAACCCCAGGCCATGTGTGCCCACCATCTATCAATTTATAAAAAGCTACATCGGCATTACAATCACAGTTGGTGTAGTTATATAGTTGGGCTGTAGAGTTGTCGGTAGTAAACGTATCAGGAATATCAACTACCGCTAAAGCTGTTTGGCAATTGTTGTGTGTTACCCAAAACTGTACCGTTGTATCAACAGGTACAACAGGTATTACCTGTGGGTTTTGCATAGGGCCACCTGTGTATGGCATGGCTGGGTCTGCGGTACCATTAAAAAAAGCTATAGGAACCGGTTTTACAGGGTTGCAATTTTGATGCAATACCGTATCCATTGATGAGCCTAAACTGGCCATAGCGGCAAACCTGCCTGTAAGTTGGCAAGCAAGCCGTTGCACCATAAATCCACCGTTTGAAAAGCCGCATATGTATATTTTATTCGAATTAATATTATACCTGTTTATTAGTGTATCAATTAGCTTGTCGATAAATCCTACATCATCAATACCTGCTTGGTCTGCTGATGTGTTTCTTCCATCAGCCCAAGAAAAACCTGGCAAAGCTACACCGTATCCTTGAGGCCATGCTACAACAAAATTATTTTCATCGGCTACAGGGTTCATTTGCGAAAAACCCTGAGCTGAAACCATATTACCACTGCCACCATGTAAGTTTACTACCAGCGCGCGCTGGGTTGTATTCGTAAAGTTAGGCGGCAGGTGCACCATAAATTTTCTTTGGTAGGTTTGATGCACAATACTGTCTGTAATATTAGTTTGGGCTGAGGTGATTAAACTAAGAACTGCAGCCACTAATAGTAAGATTATGCTTTTCATATGTATTATGTTATGATGTTTTTAGATAACAATATATTATATTGGTTTAACATACTTAAAAATAATTTACATTAATAACATAACAATGTTTTGATTTTCCTCTTTTCAACCACTTGCAACCACTTTTCAACTATCAGTTATCAATTGTCAGTTATCAACTATATTTGCCATCCTTTACAAAAAAGCAATGGAAACGGTAGTAAGCGGCATACGATCAACATCAGGCAGCCTGCACTTAGGTAATTACCTGGGTGCTTTAAAAAACTTTGTGCAAATGCAGCACCAGAATAACTGCTTCTTTTTTATTGCCGATTACCACGCCCTTACAACGCATCCTAAGTCGGACGAGATGCACACTAATGCCCGCAAGGTTATTATTGAGTATTTAGCCGCCGGCTTAGATCCTGAATTAGCTACCCTTTACCTTCAAAGCGACCTGCCCGAAACAGCTGAACTGTATCTGTTTTTAAACATGGTTTCGTATCTGGGCGAGCTGGAACGCAGCGCATCGTTTAAAGAGAAAGTGCGCAAGCACCCCGATAATGTTAATGCAGGTTTGTTGACCTACCCTGTACTTATGGCCGCTGATATTATTTTACATAAGGCTACCAAAGTACCTGTTGGTAAAGACCAGGAACAGCACCTTGAAATGACCCGCACCTTTGCAGGTCGTTTCAACAAGCTATATAATGTGGAGTATTTTCCTGAGCCGCAAGCCTACAACTTTGGCAACGAGTTGGTAAAGGTCCCATCGCTGGATGGTACGGGTAAAATGAGCAAATCAGACAACCCAAACTCAGCTATATTTTTTAGTGATACCGAAGATGTTATCCGCAAAAAGGTAATGAAAGCGGTAACATCTGTAAACGTTGGCCCAACGGAAGAAGAGCCTAACAAGCCCGAGGTGGTTGAGAATTTATTTACATTGATGAAA
The DNA here is from genome assembly GCA_945869825.1 of Chitinophaga pinensis. Classification (GTDB taxonomy): domain Bacteria; phylum Bacteroidota; class Bacteroidia; order CAMBQF01; family CAMBQF01; genus CAMBQF01. The sequence goes on from CAMBQF010000138.1 coordinate 4,799, forward strand.
CACGTATCAAGTGCAGATACACTGGCGCATTTTGAAAGCATGTGGGCAAGCAGCGGCATTCGTTACGGCGACATGAAAAAGCAACTGGCAGAAGATATGGTAGCGTTTGTAAAACCCATAAGCGACAGGATTAAAGAGCTGGAGGCTGATAACGACTACATACGCAAGGTGGTAAACATGGGCAAAGAAAAGGCACAGGCCAGCGCCCAAAAAACAATTAGCGAAGTGCGCGAAATAATCGGATTCAAAAAATTCTAAATACTATAAAGTTCTTTTAAAATGATATTATCGGATAAGCAGATATTGGCTGAAATAGAAAAAGGCACTATTGTAATAGAGCCTTACAACCCCGAATGTTTGGGTACCAATAGCTACGACGTTCACTTAGGCCGCTACCTGGCTACCTATAAAGACCGTGAGCTTGATGTTAAGAAGCACAATAAGCTAATCCATTTTCAAATTCCCGAAGAGGGCTTTTTACTAGTACCCGGTACGCTGTACTTAGGTGTTACCAAAGAGTACACAGAGACCCACGCACACATTCCTTTCTTAGAGGGTAAATCGTCTACCGGCCGTTTGGGTATCGATATCCATGCTACAGCAGGCAAAGGCGACGTAGGCTTTTGCAACACATGGACGTTGGAAATCTCCGTATCGCAACCCGTACGTGTTTACGCAGGTATGCCTATTGGGCAGCTTATTTATTTTGTGGTTGATGGCGAAATTGGCGTTAAATACAGCGACAAGAAAAGCGCCAAGTACAATGCCCGCACTATTAAACCGGTAGAGAGCATGATGTGGAAGAACTTTGAAAAGGTGTAATACAGGTTCTAGGTTCTAGGTGCTAGCAAAAACTAAAATACTTGCGATATGATTAAGAGCTATCAGGATTTGCTTGTCTGGCAAAAGTCAATGGATTTAGCCGTTTCAGTATATACTGCAACAAAATCTTTCCCTAAAGAAGAAACGTATGGCTTAACTTCTCAAATTAGAAGGGCTGTAGTCTCCATATCTTCCAATATTGCAGAAGGACGTTCTCGTAATACTGTTGGTGAATTCAATCAATTTATAGGAATTGCTAAAGGTTCCATAGCAGAATTAGAGACGAAAATAATATTAGCTAACAGGCTTGCGTATTTAACAGATGCACAAAAAGATGAATTAATAAGTGCCTGTAATGAAGTTAGTAAAATGCTTATGGGCCTAGCTAAATCATTAAAGAAGTAATTTCTAGAACCTAACACCTAGAACCTAGAACCTACTTGTTGCTACGCAACAAGTAAATTACAGCCCCTTACATCACTGTAATCAAAGCGACCAAGGATTTCGAAAGTATTATCATCAAACACACGGCCCAGGTCTGACGTGGCTAAGAACGCGCACGAGTCTATATTGGCAAGGTCTACTATATTTACCCCTCCCGTAGCGCCAACGGCTATTTTGCTAAAAGGGTCGTTTACATCGCGTATAGATACTTTTACCCAGGGCGGGCACTCGTAGCGGCCTTCGCCTTTAGAGTAGGCCTGCGATAGCATCTCAGTCATACCGTATTCAGAGTGGATATGCTTGGTTCGGAAGGCATAGCATAGCTTTTCGTGCATCTCGGCACGGGTTAGCTCTTTGCGACGGCCTTTCATTCCCCCGGTTTCCATAATAATGCAATTGTCGCCAATGCTAACATTGTAGCGCTCAGCCAAGTCGAGCAAAGCAAATGAAACCCCCAGTACAATGGTTTTTTGTCCGCGCTCTTTCAGCTCTTCAATTTTAAGGACCAAGCGGTCGGTATCGTAGAGATAAAAGCCGCTATCGGTATGCTTGCTTAGCTTGATAAGCTTGTTGGCCATGTACACCAGCGACGAGCCTTCGCGCTCTAAATAGGAGGGAAGCAGGCCAAGTATGCAGTATTTATCAATAGGGCCGTAAAAAAGTTCAAAAGCCTTTGTAAACGACTTCTCATATAAATCTAAATCGTACACAGGGTGGGCCGATGTTTGCAGGCCTGTGGTAGAGCTGCTGGTAAAGGTAATAACGGTTTCTTCGCTCTCTTTACAGCTTACATTATGTGTTTTAAAAAACTCAATTGGTAAAAAGGGAATCTTATCTACCGTCTTAACCATATCGGCCGTAAGTCCCAGTAAATTTAGATAACGGGCGTATAGCGCATTATTTGCACACTGGTATTTAAATAACTCCATAGCCAGTTTATTAAACTGTGCAGGAGTAGAAACACTGAATATCTTATCTTTAAAATATTGTGTGTTTACGGGCATTTTGGTTAAATTTGTTTTTACTGTTGTTATGATTAAAGGGCCAAATATACAATATGCAATTTTAATACCGTTTTTGGCTGTTTTGGCTATGGGCTGCCTCGATCGTAAGGAATATCCCACAACTCCACAAATAACATACTCCGGGTTCCAATTGTTTCAAAATGTTGCAGGTAACGATTCTGTAGCTTTTTTGCAGGTTTCATATACTGATGGAGACGGCAATATTGGCCTTAGCCAGGGCGATACGTTAGCCCCTTACACCGGGCAGTTTTATTATAATTGTTTTGTAGAGTATTACGAGTTGCAAAATGGGGTGTGGGTAAAACCTGCGCTAAACCCGCCTTTTTACTACCGTATTCCACCTCTTAATGATAACCAACATGCTATTGAGGGGACTATAGATATCAGGCTGAACGCCCCTTTCTATTCGCCTTCGGCGTTTGATACTATTAAGTACTCTATTACCATTGCCGACAGGGCCTTAAACCTGAGCAATACGGTAGAGACGCCTGTTTTTATCAAGTAATC
>CAMBQF010000139.1 GCA_945869825.1 Chitinophaga pinensis
ATCTCGTTTGCCGAATTATCCTGTGGAGGGAAGACCGGATGGTACAGGCTTTCGCCACCATCTACACGTAATGTAATGCCGGTAACAAAGGAAGCGGCAGGGGTAAGCAGGTATATAATAGACGATGCTACTTCAGCCTCGGTACCCAAACGGTACGTCTGGTTGTTTTTTGCATAGCCTAGTATAAATTCTTTGTACGATGGGTCGTAGCTATTTAACCCGCTAGAGTTTATAGTGCCCGGGGCAACGGCATTTACACGCACCCCATAGCGGCCCCACTCGTTGGCAAGGCTGCGGGTAATATTTTCAACGCCCGCACGCGCTGCGCCTGTATGGCTCATTAGCGGGAAGCCGTTAAACATATTGGCAATAACATTGACAATAGCGCCGCCGTGTTTTACCATATAGCGGTTAAACACTTCCTGGCTCATAAAAAAGGTGCCGGTAAGGTTGGTTTCAATAACAGCCATCCAGCCTTTTTTGCTAATCATTTCGGCAGGCGAGGGGAATTGCCCACCACCATTGTTTATCAGGTAGTCTATTTTACCATAAGCATCCAGCACTGTTGTTATACAGGCTTTGATGCTTTCTTCTTCGCGTATGTTACATTCAACAGCCAATGCCTTGCCGCCTTCTGCTTCTATTTGTAAAACGGCCGCGTCAAGGTTTTCTTTTTTGCGACTGGCTAATACAACATTACAACCCAGCTGGGCTAACTCGCGTGCGGTGCGCAGGCCAATACCTGTTCCGCCGCCGGTTATTATGGCTACTTTATCTTTTAAAAGACCGTCTTTAAATACAGTATTAACTGACATTAATTATGAATTAGCAATTAATAAATTATAGAAGAAGAAATGGATTTTTCGTTTTTACTTTTCGTTTTTACTTTACCCTTATTCTTCTTTGCCGCCTTTTGCGCCAACAAATTGGTGTTCAGGTTCTTTAAAAAGAACATTGAAGGTAGTTAAAGAGCCGTAACAACGGGTAACGTATTGCTGCATGCCTACTTTTTCTTCGTCGGTTAGCTTGGCGTTTGAGTTGATGTTTTGTTCCAGCACACGTAGGCGGTCGCGGAGCATTACAATTTTATGGAAGAAGGTATCGATAGGAATTTCTTTTGGTTTAAGGCTATCACTACCTGGTTTTAATATCATAGTGCCACCTACCCATTTATCGCCTAAAGGAACGGTTTGCTGTACGTCGCTATACTTTTCAATAACTTTAATGAAGGCCTTTTCTATTTCAGAAACGGTATAGGTTACTTTTTCTTCAATAGCGTCGTCTTCATCATCCAGTATCAGTAATACATCAGATGCTGTACGGCGCGATAAGTCGAGCTCGCCGCGGGTTTTAAAGTTGATTTTGATGATAGAAGCTTCTACACCGCTAACGGTGCCTTCGCCATATAGGTCGTGTTTTACGCGTGTGCCTTTTATAAAATCCATAGTGTAATAGTATTGATGGGGCTAAAATAAAAAAGCCGAAGCATATAACTCCGGCTTTTCTATTTAAATACTAATTATTTATGCAACAACTTTTGTTGAACGGCCACGTTTACCTGCGGCTGCTTTTTTAGCTGACGGACGGCCTGCTTTTTTAGTAACATCAGCGGTTTTGCTTGGGCGGCCTACTTTTCCAGTGCCGGTAGTAGCTTTGTATTTGCGGGGACGTCCACGTTTTTTAGGACGGCCAGGGCCACGTTTTGGTTTTTCAACCATAGCTAAAAGCTCTTCGTAAGTGTACGCTTTCTCCGGGCGGCCACGGCCACGCTGCGGTTTTTCGTATTTCTTAAGTGCTTTTTTAATGGCTTTAACATAGTCAAGCTCTTCCCAAGGGAACAATTTAACTTTGATTTTTTTGATAGTGCCAGAACCGTCTTTAAACGTTTTAGTTACTGTTTGCGGTGCGCGGCCCATGTGTCCGTAAGCGGCAGTTTCAGTATAAATAGGGGTACGTAGTGCAAAACGTTTTTCAATAGCGTAAGGGCGCATATCAAATACTTTAGAAAGTACCTGAGCCAGCTCGCCATCAGTAATATGTAATTTGCAAGTGCCATAAGTGTTAACAAATAAGCCAACAGGCTCCGCTACACCAATAGCGTAAGCTACCTGTACTAAAGCTTCGTCGCAAACACCTGAAGCAACAAGATTTTTAGCCATGTGGCGGGCAGCGTAAGCAGCAGAACGGTCAACTTTTGAAGGGTCTTTACCAGAGAAAGCACCACCACCATGAGCTCCACGACCACCGTAAGTATCAACAATTATTTTACGTCCTGTTAAGCCAGTATCGCCATGTGGGCCACCAATTACAAATTTGCCGGTTGGGTTTACGTGCAGTTTGTAACGGGTATCAAACAATACTTTAACACGCTCAGGAACTTGTGTTAGTATGCGTGGGATAAGTATTTCCTGAACGTCTTTTTTAATTTGGGCCAACATTTCAGGCTCTTTAGCAAAGTCGTCGTGCTGGGTAGAAAGTACCAACGCGTTTATGCGTTTTGGTTGGTTATCATCACCATATTCAATAGTAACCTGCGATTTAGCATCGGGGCGCAGGTAAGTCATTACTTTACCTTCGCGGCGGATAACAGCTAGTTCGCGCAACATTAAATGTGCCAGTTCTAAAGGTAATGGCATGAAGGTATCAGTTTCGCGGCAAGCGTAACCAAACATCATACCTTGGTCGCCAGCACCCTGGTCTTCTTTCTTTTTACGTTCAACACCCTGGTTAATGTCAGCGCTTTGCTCGTGTATAGCAGAGAATATACCGCATGAGTTAGCCTCAAACATGTATTCACTTTTAGTGTAACCTATTTTACGGATAACCTCGCGGGTAATTTCCTGAACGTCTAAGTAAGTCCTAGACTTAACCTCACCTGCTAATACTACCTGGCCGGTGGTAACAAGGGTTTCGCAGGCAACTTTTGAATTTGGGTCGAAAGCCAAAAAGTGGTCGATTAACGCATCTGAAATCTGGTCGGCAACTTTATCAGGGTGTCCCTCTGAAACCGATTCTGAAGTGAATAAATATCCCATTTGTAAAATAATATTTTTTAAAGTTAAGGTTGCAAAAATAGCTTATTTTATGAATTGTTAGCATAGTTATACCTATTTTTTTAATAATAAATTGTTTATTAAAAATGGCAAAGAGTAAATTGAAGTGTTAATAACATTGGAGCAAATATTATGTTGTGCATGATATTTTTTATTTAGTTGCCTGAATATAGAATGAACGTTAATATTGCAGAATAAATTGATTGAGATGGGAAAACGTTTAGTTGTACTAATTATTGCGGCTTTTATAGGAATAAATTTGCATGCCCAAAAGCAGCTGGTTAAGGCTTACAGTGCGCTTAATATTTACAATTATTTTGAAGCCAGAACCCTGTTTAAACAAGAGTTAATAAAGAATAAGGTTGTGTTTGGGGTTGATACAACTGTTAGCAAAAAGCCCTATAAAACCCCCCACACACTGGCATCGGCAGCTTATGGGCTGGGTGTAATTTTTGCCAGAACCGATAATCCATTTTCTAGCCTTGATAGTGCCTATTTATATGCACGCCTTGCCGACAGCCTTTTGCTGATATCAACACCGGCACAGCTATTGAAGCTAAAAGAAAAACAATTGCCACCCGACAGTGTGGCTGTAGATACGCTATTCGGTAAAATATACATACGAGGATACAAGGAAGCGATGGAACTGAATACCATTGCGGCATATGATAGCTATGTAAACCGTTTTCCGCAAAGTAATTTTGTGGGCGCTGCGCGGCAAAAAATAGAGGATATAGACTGGGATGCCGCCTTGTTAAATGATAATTATCAGGAGTATAAGCAGTTTATTAATAAATACCCTTATTCGCCGCGTATAACAAAAGCCAGAACCAATTATGAACTCAGGCTTTATGAAACAATGACAAAGGGACAGAATTTAAGTGCGTACCGCAACTTTTTAGATAATTTCCCGGATAGCCCATATGCACAGGCCGCGCAGGATAGTGTTTATTCGCTATCGACTCAAAGCGGGCAGGTGAAAGACTATTATAACTTTATTCGTAACAACCCCAAGAACAGCAATTTAAATAAAGCGTGGGACCGTTTATATATTACTTATAATGCCGATGGGTTAGAAACAACCCTGAAAAACTTTAAAGAGGAATACCCGGATTACCCTGGAGCAGACAGGCTGGGCCGCGACCTGCAACTTGCAGGCGCATTTTTATTGCCATTTCAACAGGGTGATAAATGGGGATATATAGATACTACTGGCCAAACCATTATTACCCCACAGTATGAATGGGCTGAATTGTTTTCTGATGGTTTAGCGGCGGTAGGCCAAAATGGGAAAACTATTTTTATTAATAAAGCCGCCCAGGCTGTTGTAAACGGACGTTTTGACGAGGGGTATGCCTATACAGGTAATTATACTGTTGTAAAACAGGGAGATAAGTATGGGTTGATAGACCGTATTGGCAAACAGATTGTGCCTTTTGAGTACGATGATATATCAATATTTAGTGAAGGGCTGGCGGTTGTTAGTAAAGGCAACTTACAGGGCTATGTAAATATAAACGGGCAACTGGTCATTCCAATAGTATTTGAAGAAGCATCGGACTTTAAAAATGGGCTGGCCGCAGTTAAGAAAGATGGTAAGTATGGGCATATTAACTCTAAGGGTGGCTATGTTACTGAGCCTGTATATGATTGGACTGAGAATTTTGTGAATGGTATTGCTAGGGCCAAAAAGGGAGAGTTGACAGGATTAATCAATACCCAAGGGGATGTATTGGCTGATTTTAAATACAGCGTGGTTAGTTCTTTTAGCGATGGGCTTGCCATAGTAACTCTGGATGGAAATATGGGTTTTATAAATACAAAAGGGTTTGAAGTGATAAAACCACAGTATGCCTTTGCATTGCCTTTTACCTATAACCCTATGGTAGGCGATACAATAGCTAAAGTAGAGTGGAAGAAGAAACGTGGATATATTTTTAAAAATGATAAATCTGTATTCCAGTTTAAGTTTGAAGATGTGAATACGCCTGCTGAAGGTATGATTGCAGCAAAGGAGAAAGGAAAGTGGGGTTTTGTTGATAAGGCACAGAAGAACATTATACCCTTTAAGTTTGACAATGCCGGTAGTTTTAAAAATGGCATGGCTTTGGCAAGTAGTAAAGGAAAAACCGGCCTTATAGGTCGTAATGGAAAATGGATAATAGAGCCTAAGTATGATGAGGTTTTTGATAACTATACCGAAAACGCGTTTTTGGTCAGGATAGGCGATGCATTTGGTTTGATAACTAAAGATGGTAAAGAGTTGTTGCCTGTGGTATATGATGAGCCGGAGAAAATATCGGGTGATGTATACCTGTTAACCCAAGGCGATAAGATTGCTTATTACCGTATAACGACAGGTAAGTTTATATGGCAACAGAACTAAAATAAATGAAAAGGACAATAAAATATATAGCCGCTAGTGCTGCAATAGTAATAAGCTACCCTGTTATGAATACTGTATTTGGTAATGATGATGTTATGATAACACCGGCTGATGATAAGCTTAGGCAATACCTAAGCGGTAAGTTTGAGCCGAAAGACGATACGTTGTTTACGGTTATCCCGGCAATGTATTCGGGGAAGGCCGATGCGCAATACCTGCGGAAGGAAGCTATACATGGTTTTAAGATGATGGCAGATGAGGCAAAGAAAGACGGTGTTACATTGAAGATAGTTTCGGCAACGCGGAATTTTTACAGCCAGAAAGCTATTTGGGAAGCTAAATGGAATGGCACCCGTGCTGATTGGAAAGACGTAGTGACAAAATATCCCGCAGCAGTAGACAGGGCCAAAGCTATATTAAGGTATAGTTCAATGCCGGGCACCTCTCGCCACCACTGGGGTACTGATGTTGATATTAACAGTGTAGAGCCTGATTATTTTCTTACCAAAAAAGGCAAGGCAGAATATGATTGGCTGGTAAAAAATGCAGCCCGTTTTGGCTTTTGCCAGCCATACTCGCCAAAGGGCGCTGACCGCCCTAATGGGTACGAAGAGGAAAAATGGCACTGGAGCTATATGCCCTTATCAAAGAATTTTTTAAACCAGTACCCCACTATTGTTAGCTATACTGATATTAAAGGGTTTGATGGTGACGCAGCGGCAGAATCGCTGAAGGTGATTGATAACTATGTGCTTGGGGTGAATGTGGATTGTAAGTAGTTATTATTAGTCAGAAATTTGATAAAAAGGGAAGGGCGGATGTGTAACATCCGCCCTTCCCTTTTTAATATTATTAACATGCTTAGTAAGCAATAATAGCACTGCCGGTTTCGCCGTTAAGGCGTATCCATTCTATTTTGTAGCCATAGGCGCAAGAGCCACCTGCGGGGCTGCCCTGGGCGTCAACACCAAAGGTCAGCGTAACCTCACGGTTGTTGTAGGTATGCCTGCGCACACCATTTACGGGCCTGTCCCAACCGCAACCTTGCAGCAGCACTAAAGATGAGGGTGATTCTAATAAAAAGTCGTAGCCAAGGCGGTTAATCCCCCCAATGGAGTAGATTTTATTGGCAATAGTAGTGTCGCCATCAACCACCAAACGGGTGTTGCCACCATTATAGTCGAACGAGCTGCGGCGTGCAATCCACCAGGTGCGTTGAGAGCCATCATCAAAAGTAACCACTATATTACCACGCACTTTAATATTTACTGGCGATGATATATTTAGGGTGCGGACAAGTCCACCGGTTAGGTTAGTGTAGGTTTTAGTACCATTGTAGGTAAAGCGCTGGCTTGTTGCTATGTTTTCAACCTTGTAGTTGGTAAAGGTTACAAGTAGCTGAGCTCCAACATCGCGCCATTTGGCACCTGTAATAAGCTTGCCAGTGATAATACCAGAGCGTATTTTGCCGTTGCATGGGGTATCGCCATCAAACGTAATGGTAATAAGCTTTTGGCTTGTAAGCTGGCTGGTGTCAATAGTAGCACCGCAAATGGTAAGGCCTGCTTGTACATCGGCTAAATCTTGCGGAGAGGCTACGCGCATAGCCTGGCTTGTATAAGAAAAAGCCTCGCTAACCACGTCTCCACCCTCATCAATGTCGGTTTGTACTTTGGCATTGTCGCTGCCTAGTTTAAGGTCGTCGCCGGGGCCATCGGTGTTTTTTCTACAGGCTGTGAATGATAAAGCAAGGGCTGTTGCTACAGCTGTAATGGTGAAAAATATCTTTTTTGTTTTCATAACTATAAACATTGTTTAGTAGAGTTGTGGTGGTATGACAGCATCTAAACACAAAGGTTTAATGTAAAGTTGAATTTTTTGGTATTAATTACTTACCTATAATGAGTTTCAATGCGATAAGGAACAAAAAGCCCCCAAAAATTTTCTTAACCACGCCCTGGTCTATTGATATAGCCACTTTAGAACCAAAGTAACTACCGGCCATAAACGTTATCAGCATTACAAAAACATAGGGCCATTCTATGTTGCCCGATTTATGGTAGTTCCATGCTGCCAGGGCAAATGACAGTGGTATTA
>CAMBQF010000140.1 GCA_945869825.1 Chitinophaga pinensis
ATAGGTTATAGGTTATAGGTTATAGGTTATAGGTTATAGGTTATAGGTTATAGGTTATAGGTTATAGGTTATAGGTTATAGAAAAATCCCCGCCCTGTATAAGGTGCGGGGATTTTAATTTTTATAATATGGCTCAATTCATAACCTTAAACTTTACCACTTGCCACTTGCTAGCCCCCAAACATATCGCGTATCTTTTCAAAAAATCCGCGGTCTTTTTTAGTGGGGTTAGGTGCAAAGTTTTTCGATTGGCTAAGCCTCTCTATTATCTCTTTCTCTTCTTTTGATAAGGTTTGCGGTGTCCAAACGTTTATGCTGATTAGCATATCGCCTTTGCCATGCCCTTCAATACTCGGCAGGCCTTTGCTACGCAAACGTAATAGTTTGCCCGGCTGTGTTCCAGCATCTATTTTAATACGCACTTTCCCATCAAGGGTTGGTACCTCTAACTGGGTACCGGTAACTGCATCAGGAAAGCTGATAAACAACTCATAGTAAATATCATTACCCATGCGCTTAAAATGCTCATGGTCCAGCTCTTCAATAACAATAATCAAATCTCCGGGAATACCACCACGAGCGGCCGCATTGCCTTTGCCGCGCATAGATAGTTGCATACCATCTTGCACACCGGCAGGTAAGTTTATTGCAACAACTTCTTCGCCCTCAACAATACCATTACCAAAGCAAACATTACATTTATTGGTAATTATTTTACCCTCGCCGCTGCACTCTGGGCAAACAGCAGTGGTTTGCATACGGCCCAAAATGGTATTTTGCACCCGCGATACCTGGCCCTGGCCCTTACAGGTGCCACAGGTAGAAAACCCTGAGCCACCCTCTGCACCGGTACCTTTACAGGTAGTACATCCAACATATTTATTTAATTTTATTTTCTTCTCAACCCCTGAAGCAATCTCTTCTAAGGTGAGTTTTACTTTAACCCTAAGGTTGCTGCCTTTATTAACCCTACGGCCACGTTGTCCGCCACCGCCGCCAAAAGCATCGCCAAAGGCACCGCCAAAAATATCACCAAACTGGCCAAATATATCTTCCATATTCATGCCGCCGCCGCTGAAGCCGCCACCGCCGCCAAAACCACCAGCACCGGGCATGTTATGCCCAAAACGGTCGTATTGCGCACGTTTATCAGCATTGCTTAGTACCTCGTACGCTTCGGCTGCTTCTTTAAATTTATCTTCAGCACCTTTATCCCCTGGATTCTTATCAGGATGGTATTTAACCGCCATTTTACGGTATGCCTTCTTTATCTCGTCGGCACCCGCACCGCGTTCTACACCTAAAACTTCGTAATAATCTCTTTTAGACATTTGTTATTGTTCTTCTCTTAGCAACCAATTATAACCTTAGCAAAACGTACTACTTTACCGTGCAGATAGTAGCCTTTCTCCAATTCTTCAACCACCTTACCTATCATATCGTCACCAGCTTGCACTTGGGTTATAGCTTCATGTATATCAGCATCAAACGGCTGGCCAACGGCCTTCATCTCTTCCAGCCCTTTGCCTTGCAAGGTGTTTTTCAACTTGTTGTAAATAAGTTCAACACCTTCGCGCAATGCTAAAACATCGGCTGCCGTTTCCATATTCTTTAAACCACGCTCAAAATCGTCAATTACCGGTAGTATATCTTTCAAAGTATCTGCACCTGCTGTGGCTACAAGTTCAATACGCTCGCGGGCGCTGCGGCGGCGGTAATTATCAAACTCTGAGTATAAACGCAAATATTTATCGTTCGCCTCGTTATACTTGGCTTCCCAATCGGTAGCGGCAGGCTCTGCAATAATGTCAGCCTGGTCTTGAGCAGCCTCAGTAGGTTGTTGTTCCGCTTGTTGCTCTGTACTATCAGTATTTACTTCGGGTGTATCGTTTTTAATTTCCTGGTTCATTTTTCTAAATTTATCAGCGATCTTATTAATCAATTTCTTTGCCATGGGCAGTATTTAGACAAATTGTCACTTTTTTATAAATAAAAAGGGGGTAACCCTTAGGTTGCCCCCTGCAAAATTATCAAATTAAAACAGGTTACTTGCTAACCAGTTTGTCTATTTCGGTATCCAAAGCCGGGCCACGAAGGTTTTTAGCTACGATGATGCCTTTAGCATCAATTAAAAAGTTAGTAGGAATGCTACGTACATTGTAAATACGTGCAGCCTCGCTGCTCCAGTATTTAAGGTCGCTAACATGGTTAGTCCACGTTAATTTATCGGCAGCAATGGCTTTTTTCCAAGCTTCGGCATTTTGGTCTAACGAAACGCTGTAGATAGTAAACCCTTTAGCACCTTTAAACTTGCTGTCTTTGTATTTTTCGTAAGCGCTAACAACGGTAGGATTCTCGCGGCGGCAAGGCCCACACCACGATGCCCAAAAATCAATTAATACTACTTTGCCTTTTAATGATGATAAAGCAATGGGCTTACCATCAGGGTCGTTAAACTTAAGCTCTGGGGCCTGGTTACCAATTTCTAAACCTACGGTAGGCTTATCATTTGCAGTATTTTTGCCTACAGGGGCAAATGCCAGCGCAAACGCGCCTGTTACCAATACAATAAGTAATATGTTAATCCTTTTCATTAGCAGTTATATAGTGTTTTGCAGTGTAAAGTTACAAGTTTTATGCCGAACTTAAAAAAACAGTTACAAAGCCTGTTTTAGCCTGCGTCCGTTGTAACGGAAAACCAGGTATATACCTAGCCCCAGTACAAGTAAAAACCAAATTTTAACAAAGAACAAAAACAGTTCAAGTAAAAAATTCCAGCTAAGATCTAATGCATTGGCCAGGCGTGCACCATAAGATGGTTTATACTTTTGATACACAGCATCAGACACTGTTATAGATGTCATAACATTGGGCTTTTCATAAATGCTAAGAGTTACTTTGCTGTATTTAACATCGTTTAGCAGGCGTAGGTTGTCTATGTCTGCAGCATCGGCACTGGTAGACGATGAACGTGCCAAATCTTCGGCATCGGTAATGTCATATAACCTGCGGCCTTTGCTATCAATAGCATCTTCTATACGGCCTCCAACGCGCCTGTCAACCACTGCGCTGCGTTTATTCATTTCATATTGCAGGGTAATATCACCTGCCTCAATTTTGCGGTAGTCAAAATGGTCAACCAAGGTGCCAATTTCGCGCAGCAGGCTATCTAAGCGGGTGTTGGGCACACGTAACACCATCTCGTTTCTCAACTGGTATTTGCTTACTTCTATTAGCGAGTCTTCGCCATACGGCTCTAAAGAAGAACCCACCTGCTGGCTCTCTAAATTGGTATAGGCAACATAGCCACCAAACTTGCCGGTAATGTCTTCTATTTGTTGGGTTGATTTTACTACCTCTTTTACGCGGAATTTTAAATCGGCAGTGCGGACAAATTTCTTGTTAGGGTTGTTAGGCTCTTTGGCTGCTGATGAGCTAAAAGTTGAACTGTTTGAATCAGCAAACCGAACTACACCATTTTGTGTTGTTACCTTATCGTTATCTTCATCTTTCGTACCCTCACTTTCTGTTACCGGGCTGTTTTCTTCAGTAGGAGGCGCATAATTGTTTGTTACTGAAACTGAGTCTGCTTTGGCTTTTTGCTCAGCAAAGTCATTATTACTTAGTTGCCTTTTTTCGCTTATATCATTACAGGCGGTAGCAAGCACAATAAAAGTACAAACCGTTAAGGTTTTAAAATGGATTGGTTTCATGGCAATTTGTTTTTTTATAAAAACGATGCAATTGCCAATGTTATTTCATAAAGAGAAATAATAAAACCTATACCCTCTTAATATTCGCTCCAATAGCATTTAAACGCTGGTCTATGCGCTGGTAGCCACGGTCTATCTGCTCAATGTTATCAATAACACTGGTTCCCTTGGCCGACATGGCAGCTATAAGCAAAGCAACACCGGCACGTATATCGGGCGATGTCATTTTAATACCTTTTAACTGGTACGACCTGCCAAGGCCCATTACTGAAGCACGGTGCGGGTCGCAAAGGATAATCTGTGCGCCCATATCAATCAACTTATCTACAAAAAACAGGCGGCTTTCAAACATCTTCTGGTGTATAAGCACGTTGCCTTTAGCCTGTGTAGCAGTTACCAAAACAATACTCAAAAGGTCGGGTGTAAAGCCCGGCCAAATCTGGTCGGCAACGGTAAGTATAGAGCCATCAATAAACGTATCAATCTCGTAATACTCCTGCGCAGGAATGTAGATATCATCGCCCCTGCGTTCCATTTGTATACCTAAGCGTTTGAACGTGTCAGGAATAATACCCAGGTTTTCATACGAAACGTCTTTAATCGTTATCTCCGACTGAGTCATAGCCGCAAGGCCAATAAAGCTGCCAATCTCAATCATATCGGGCAGCATGCGGTGTGTTGTGCCACCTAAAGAATCAACACCCTCTATATGTAATAAGTTAGAGCCAATGCCTTCTATTTTAGCCCCCATTCGTACCAGCATTTTACATAGCTGTTGCAGATAAGGCTCGCAGGCTGCGTTGTAAATGGTGGTTTTGCCCTGTGCCAAAACAGCTGCCATAACAATATTAGCAGTGCCGGTTACCGATGCCTCATCTAAGTGCATATAAGCACCCTGAAGCTTAGGGCTTTCTACCTTATAAAATTCATCGCCTTCTTCGTAGGTAAACTTAGCCCCCAGGTTTTGGAAACCTATAAAGTGGGTATCTAACCTGCGGCGGCCAATTTTATCACCACCCGGTTTTGGTATGTAGCCTTTGCCGTAGCGCGCCAGCAGTGGGCCAACTATCATTATAGAACCACGAAGGGCTGCGCCTTTCTTTTTAAAATCGGGCGAGTTTAGCTTATCAACCTCTACGTTTTTAGATTCAAAAATGAATGTGCCTTCGGCCGCTTTAGAGCGGTCTACATCCACACCTAAAAACTCCAGCAAGTCTATCAGCTTATTAACATCAACAATATCGGGTACATTCTCAATTACCACCTTTTCAGGCGTTAACAAAACGGCGCAAAGTATTTGCAAAGCCTCGTTTTTAGCGCCTTGTGGCACCAGTTCACCATTTAGGCGGCGACCGCCTTCTACTTCAAAAGCCTGTGACATTCTTTTAAGTTTTACCAATCAAAGTTGGTAAAACTTAAAAGGCCAACGAAATCGCCGGCCTTTTAAATATCAACAAAGTTTTTAGTTCGCTAAAACTAGAACTTTTTTCTGTTCTGATTTTTATTGAAGAATTTTTTGTGCTGGCCACCACCGCCACCTTTTTGAAAATTTTTGTTGTATGGCCTTCCGGTGTTGGTGCTACTTCCGCCACCATTGCTGGCGTTGCTTCCGCGGGTCATGTTGGCATTAGACAAGCCTTGCTCAGGCGATAGTTTCAACTCGCCATTCGACATTTCATCCAGGTGGTTGATAATGATTTCATCTGTAACACTATCCTGGTTCCACATAAGGTACATGCGCTTCATATAGGTAGCTACGGCGCGGGCACCAGCTTCGCGCGCTATGGGTTCTTCTATAGCACGTACTTTCTTTATCATGCTCTCTACAATAGTGCCATAGTAGCGGTAGTTTACAGTGCGGCTCGGGTATGGCACAATATCAGGCTTTAATTGAAGGCTACCAGGCTCAGGCAATGGGTATGGACTATCTACATCGAGTTTATAATCTGATATGATATATAAATGGTCCCAAAGCTTTTGCTTAAAGTCGATAGCATCGCGCAGTTCGCGCGGGGTAAGCTGTGCCATTTGGTTAATAACAGCTTTGGCGTTACGGTTACGTTTTTCGCGATCTTCTATGGTAAGCAATTCACTAACCATGTTTTGTATAACCCTGCCATACTCGGCAATAACCAATTGTTTTCTCTGGGTGTTGTATTCCATATTGTTTGTTGGATTGCTGTGCATTTTTGCTCAGCTAAACAAGATTATTATAACGTAAATATATAAAATAATTATTTGAAGGCCCATTTACAGCTTTTTTGCCACAGGGTACTACTTAATAATTTTAAGCTTAGCATAGCGCAACAACAGCTGCTTTTGCCCTAATCCCTGAAAGAATACCGTGGCTTTTATATCGCCCGAACCACCTTCAAGGTTCACAATTTTGCCAATACCAAAGCGTTCGTGTTCAACATCCATACCTGTTTGCAATAATGCCGGGTCGTCGGCTACAAAATCGCTCTCCGTATTTTTTACCGGGTTGGCCGCGCTAACCTTTTTAAAATTGCCTTTAGGCACAACAACAGGATTAACAGTTGGTTGTGGCTTTTCTTTCTTTTGGAAAGTTTCGGTACGCTCCTGGGTAAATGGGTTACGGTTCATACCCAAATAGGTAGGCGCTGCCTGCTTGCGTTTATCAACGGCATGCTCTACATACTTTTCTTCCAGTTCTTCTATAAAACGGCTGGCTTCTGCCACTACCAGATTACCCCAGCGGTAGCGTGTTTCAGAGTAAGTAAGCGTTGCCCGTTTTTTAGCACGGGTTATAGCCACATAAAACAATCTGCGTTCCTCTTCCAAATCGGCACGGGCATTTAGCGAAAGGTGCGATGGGAAGAGGTTTTCTTCCAACCCCACAACATATACATAATTAAATTCCAGGCCTTTAGATGCGTGTATTGTCATTAACGATACACGGTCTGCATCAGTAGGGTCGTCCTTATCGGCATCTGTCAACAAAGCAATATCTTTTATGTATTCATCAAGGGTTTTGATGCGGTTGGTGTTAGTGTATAACTCGCCCGTACCGGTATCTACCGCCCCACCCTGTTCCAGATTTTTTAAGTCTTGTTCCAGCGTATCAATCTCATCTTCGCTGTCAACAAACTCCTTGATACTGTTCAGCAGACTTTCAATATTCTCGTAACGCGATACACCTTCAGGGCTACGGTCGTTATAAAGCTCTTTTAGCAACCCACTTGATGTGGCAATATGCGATGCCATATCGTATGCGTTTTGCGCCTTTAGCATTACACTAAAGCTCTTAATCATATTGGCAAATTCCAGCATTTTAGATGCTGCCGCCATGCCCAACTGGGTTTTATATTGCTCGGCATTGGCAACAATATCCCACGGGGAGACACTGTTTTCATTAGCCAGCACAACCAGACGCTCCAGCGATGTTTTACCAATGCCCCTTGCCGGGTAGTTGATTACGCGCTTTAATGCCTCCTCGTTTTTATTGTTAATGGCCAGATTGAAATAGGCCAGCAGGTCTTTAATTTCTTTACGGGCGTAGAACGATAAACCACCGTAAATGCGGTAAGGGATGTTCAACTTACGTAAAGCTTCCTCCATTGCGCGGCTTTGCGAGTTTGTGCGGTACAAAATGGCAAAGTCTTTATTGTGCGCCTGGTCGTTCATTTTTGTTTCAAAAATGTTACTGGCCACAATGCCGCCCTCCTCATTATCTGTCAGTGCTTTATATACGCGGATAAGTTCGCCGGGCTCATTAGCAGTCCAAACTACTTTTTCAAGCTGGTC
>CAMBQF010000141.1 GCA_945869825.1 Chitinophaga pinensis
AGCTGTAAAGATAATATCAAAACGGTGGTCAATCTTGTTGAACGATAAGTCGCTGTAATTATAAAAGCCCAAGTAACGAGCCTTTAGGTTGATGTTTTTATGCAGGTCTTTATCAAAGTTTACCAATAGCTGAAAACCTATCTCGTTACGGATTTTATCGCCCACAGGCACACCATACTTAACTGTATCAACGGTATTGTAAACCGACTGGTTAAGAACAAACGTTTGACGCATGGCTCCTATACCCAAACGGGCAGAGAAGTATTTAACCGGTTTGTACTCTATACCTACTGACTCTGTAAGGTAACCCGGCGACATTACCGCTGAGATTTTTTTACGGGTTTCTAAGCCTGCAAGGTCTGTTCCATACTCATAGCCAAAAGCAAATTGAGACAGGAAGTTAACGCCCGCAAACACACTCCATGCTTTGTGAAACTTATAGCCAAGCTTAGAGTCTAAGAAAATAAGGTCGTTAGCCTTGCGCATGCTTTGGCCTTTATTGCGCATAATACCATATTGCAGGTTAAGCACGTTATCCCAAACAAAAGCGCTGTCGCGGTCTTTATAGCTGGCCTTAGCATTTAATAACGACCCTAAGGCATAATTGCTTACCCCACCACCTTGCCAGTTATTACTAAAGTTGGCAGCTCCAAAGTTTACACCAAACTCAAAACCTGTTTTCCAGCGCTTAACGGCGGCTATTTTTGCGCTATCTGCCGGAGTAATTTTGGCTTTATTATCAAGAGGGGTTTGGGCATTTAAGCTTATAACAACAAGTAGTAAGATTAGAGGCAATAACCTTTTCATAGTGAATAATTTTTGGCAAAAATAACAATCCCTGCCGATATACATCAGCAGGGACTTTTTAACTTATATATAGGTGGTTATTTTATTTCAACGGGTTCTGCATTGCGGAATACCAACTGGTGGTCAAACTCATCCAGAATAATGTGGCTATCTTTAGTAACCTTGCCTCCCAGTATTTGTTTAGACAGTTCATTCAGCACCTGTTTTTGCATTACGCGTTTTACGGGGCGGGCACCAAACATAGGATCGTAGCCCAACTCTGCCAGCCATTCTATTGCCTCGGGCGATACATCAAGGGTGATGTCGTTTTCCTTCAACATAGCTTGTATCTGTTTAAACTGTATGGCTACAATCTGTTTCACCTCATCGCGGTTTAGCGGGGCAAACATTATCACATCATCAATACGGTTCAAAAACTCAGGACGTATGGTTTTCTTCAACAATTCAAACACCTCGTTTTTAGCCTTGGCTACCACCTCTTCGCGGTTGGTATCATCCAGTTTTTCAAACTCTTCCTGTATGATGTGCGAACCTATGTTCGATGTCATAATAATAATGGTGTTTTTAAAGTTCACCATGCGGCCTTTGTTGTCGGTTAAGCGGCCATCATCCAGCACCTGCAGTAGTATGTTGAACACATCGGGATGCGCTTTTTCAATCTCGTCCAATAGCACTACTGAATACGGTTTCCTACGAACGGCTTCCGTCAACTGGCCACCTTCTTCGTAGCCAACATATCCCGGAGGGGCACCCACCAGGCGCGATACTGCGTGGCGTTCCTGGTACTCGCTCATATCTATACGGGTCATAGAATTTTCGTTGTTGAATAAAAACTCGGCTAGCGCTTTGGCTAGCTCAGTTTTACCAACACCCGTAGAGCCTAAAAATATAAATGAACCAATTGGGCGCTTTTTATCACTCAAACCAGACCTGCTGCGGCGTACAGAGTCAGATATAGCTTCAATAGCCTCCTCCTGCCCTACTACGCGCTTGTGCAATTCTTCTTCAAGGTGAAGTAGTTTTTCGCGCTCGCTTTGCAGCATGCGCGTTACCGGTATTCCCGTCCAGCGGCTTACTACATCGGCAATATCTTCGCTGCCTACTTCCTCTTTTATCATGGCCGAACCATGCTGGGTATCGGCTAACTTCGCTTTAAACCCTTCCAGTTCTTCTTCGGCTTGTTTGGTAAGGCCGTAGCGAATTTCGGCCACGCGGCCATAGTCGCCGTTGCGTTCTGCCTGCTCTGCTTCAAACTTGTAGCCCTCAATTTTCTCTTTGGTTTTCGATATGCTGTCAACTATATCCTTTTCGGCCTGCCACTTAGCTTTAAAGCTATTACGTTGGTCTTCCAGGTTGGCAATTTCTTCGCCCAGGCCTTCCAGCTTTTTGGTGTCATTTTCGCGTTTTATGGCTTCGCGCTCAATTTCCAACTGGCGTATTTTGCGTTCTATCTCGTCCAACTCTTCGGGCACTGAGTTTATCTCCATGCGAAGTTTCGATGCTGCCTCGTCAATTAAGTCGATGGCTTTATCTGGCAAAAAGCGGTCGTTAATATAGCGTTGAGATAATTCTACTGCAGATATAATTGCTTCGTCTTTAATACGCACCTTATGGTGGGCTTCGTATTTATCTTTCAATCCACGAAGAATAGAAATAGCATCCTGCGTATCGGGCTCATCTACCAACACTTTTTGGAAGCGGCGTTCTAAGGCTTTGTCTTTCTCAAAATATTTTTGGTATTCGTTAAGTGTAGTGGCACCAATTGCGCGCAAATCGCCACGAGCTAAAGCCGGTTTTAATATATTGGCGGCATCCATTGCTCCTTCGCCACCTCCGGCACCAACAAGGGTATGTATCTCATCAATAAACAGCACAATTTCACCGTCAGAGCCAGTTACTTCTTTAACTACTGATTTTAAACGTTCTTCAAACTCGCCTTTGTATTTAGCACCAGCTATCAGGGCCCCCATGTCCAGAGAATATATCTGTTTCGATTTCAAATTCTCGGGCACATCTCCGCTAATTATACGGTGTGCAATACCCTCGGCTATTGCCGTTTTACCAACGCCGGGCTCACCAATTAAAATAGGGTTGTTTTTGGTGCGGCGCGTTAAAATTTGCAACACGCGGCGTATCTCTTCGTCGCGGCCAATAACAGGGTCGAGCTTGCCTTGGCGGGCCAGCTCATTCAGGTTTTTAGCGTATTTATTAAGCGCGTTATAGGTCTCCTCGGCCGAGTGCCCTGTAGCAGTTGAGCCTTTGCGTAAATCGGCAATGGCGGCGGTAAGGTCTTTCTCACTCGCACCTGCATCTTTTAGCAGTTGAGCAACAGTGTCTTTGCCTCCCAATATTCCTAACAATAAATGCTCAACGGTAATAAATTCATCCTTCATTTTCGAGGCTATAGCGATAGCTTTTTGCACCGCCTGGTTTGCCCCTTGCGACAAATAACTTTCAGCCCCGGTAGATTTTGGGTAGCCGCCGATAATCTTATCCAGCGCCTGTGCTAACATGCTGGTGTTTACGTTAAGGCGCTTTAGTAAAAAGGGCGTAACGTTTTCATCTACCTCAAAAATACCTTTTAAAAGGTGACCTGTTTCTATGGCCTGGTTGCTGTTGGCAATTGCTAGTTGCTGTGCGCTTTGCACAGCCTCCTGGCTTTTTAATGTGAAATTATTTAAGTTCATAAGTGTTAATTCTAAATTGGGTACACACTACCCAATCAAAAGTAAAACCAATGCTAATTGCTAAATGTTTATAAGCCAAAATAGCAGTATAACTGCCACCTTAGTGACTAAATGGCTTAGAAATAAATATATTTGCTAAAATGAGAGACTTTTACCAAATATTAAATGTGCCTTACGCTGCCAATGCTGACGAAATTAGAAAAGCTTACAAAGCAATGGCTTTAAAATACCACCCCGATTGGAATAATGAGCCTGGAGCCAAACTACAGTTTATAAATATACACGAGGCTTATGAAATACTAGGTAACGAGAAAAAAAGACTTGCATATAATATGATGTTCATAAGGCACCTTAATATTGACAATGGCAAATTTGCCGAATGGGAGAAAGAAGCCAATGCCCAAGCCGAGCATTACGCCCAAATGTCTTACAAAACATATATAGAAGATGTATATAATACAATCAATAGTATTGAGGAGATGGAACAAACCGCATTTCGTTGGGTTGTAATGTTTGCTGGCTTGGCAGTATTATTAACTTGTGCAATAGTGCTGGGCTTATCATTTTACAAAGTAGCTACAGAAAACAAGCCTATCGAATTTTCGCTGTTGTTCTCGTGGTTACTGTTATTTGCTTTTGGCTTTTTAGGGTACAAAACTATCCGGAAAGAATTTCATCGTTATATGAGCTAACGTTTGCAGGCTAATATAAATACCAAAACCAACTAAATAACCCTTTTTACAAAGGCCAGTTGGTGGCTATAGTCGTTTAGCTCAGCATCATAAATACCTTTTTCGTCTATTTTACAAACCTTAACCTTACCAGATGCATGCACAATATTACCATGCCCTATCATAATACCAACATGTGTTATTTTACCTTCGGCATTGGCAAAAAAAGCTAAGTCGGCGGCATGGGCATCTTTAAAATCAACTGTCTGGCCCATCTCAGCTTGCTGGCTTGCATCGCGCGGAAGCTGTAGGCCACAGGCTTTAAAAACACTTTGCACAAAGCCGGAACAGTCTATACCCATCACTGTTTTGCCACCCCACAAGTAGGGGGCATTCAGCATTTTACTTGCCTTTATAAGTATTTTTTCGGCATTGGGCTTTTGCTTCAAGGGGCCAATATTACCTTCAAAAGTATAGCTTCGTTTTCCTATCCGCCCTTGGTTTGTTTCAGGGTCAAAATAAGGTAGTATTGATGAGCAGGGAACATATAGGGCTTCGTGTCCTTTTATCTTTATCTTACTTATGGGGTCAAAAGTTAAGTACGATTTATGATTGATATATTCAACAAAGCCCTCATCATCAAGTGGCTCATAACTAAAACGCAGTATCCAGCATTTGTAACCATCTGCCAGGCTTTCTACATATAGCCACTCATTTTTCGATTCGATTATTTTTATAGCCTCACCAAACAAAAGTTGGGTTACCATCTCGCTACGGTGCGCCGCATCTGCCCGTCCGGCAACAGCAGCCAGTTTAATAATTCCGTAATTTGTTTTCAATTTAACGCTTGCTTTTCCAATCTATACGGGTGTTGCCGTATAGCACAGCGAAAATAATCAAGAAATACAACGAAAACCCTAAAAAGTGAAATAAAGTCCACTCCTTAATAAAAAAGATAACCGCTACACACAAAATATTAGTGGCTATTGATATGCCAAACAGAGTTAGAGCAACACCTCTATCGCTAAAACCAAAATATGATAAATGATGTGTTGTATGGTCTTTACCACCTACAAATGGCGACTTACCCTTTAACAACCTGTTTATAGTTACGGTTGCAGTGTCGCATATAGGTACAATAAACATAAGGGCTGCTATAACAAGCTGTTTGCTTTGTATTATCTGCCCATTATAATCAGATGAGTTCCAAAAATAAATGATACCAATAGCGGCTAAAAACACACCTAAAAACATACTACCAGTATCACCCATATACATCCTTGACGGGTGCCAGTTAAAAACTAAAAAACCACACAATGCTGCCAAAACACCAACCATCATAGCAAGGTGTACCTGGTTTACATCTCCTTTAATAAGTAACAATGCCATACCACCAAGCACAACGTTGATAGATGTAGTAGTTGTAACACCATCCATATTATCAAGCATGTTTACAGAGTTCATAAGCCCCACTACCCAAAACATCGTCAAGGCATAATTCAAATAGTCGTATGGTAATATTTTAATATGAGTACCGGTTGATACTAATATAAGCCCGCATAAAACCTGTAATGAAAATTTCATTAACGGACGTGTATTGTATGCATCATCAGCAAGGCCAAGCAAAAAACCGAGGCTAACTGCACCTAAAATACCCATCATCTGAGTATTCATAAAATTATACCCCCCTGGCAAAAACACCGAGTAAAAGGCTATTGAAAGCAAGAAAATTATATAAAAAGAAATACCACCTAAAGCTGGCTTAGTTGTGCTACTCCACCTAATAGCTGAGGGGTCTGTGTTGCGTGTACCCAAATTGCCAGAAAAACGCAAAAAAAGCGCGTTTATGATTATAGAAAAAAGCCCTATAAAAGCTGCAAAAAGTAGGTACAACAATAATAGTGCATAGTCTTGCATTTATGTAAAAATCTAAATGTAGATAAACAAATTTAAAAATAATGATTAATCGAACAAGCTATTAAATCCTTCAAATGGTGCATAAACTAAATCCTTATCTGATAGCAAAGGAGCATCTATGCCCCAATCTATATTAAGTACGGGGTCGTTCCACAATAATCCAGCCTCTGCATCTTTATTGTAAACGGACGAACATTTGTAATAAAATAAAGTGTTGTTTTCTAAGCAAATAAAGCCATGGGCAAAACCTTTCGGTACAAATAATGCCAGGTTGTTATCTCCACTTAAAAGAACTTTATAGTGTTGCCCGTAGGTGGGCGATTTTTTTCTTATATCTACAACAATATCAAGAACACTTCCTCTAATTACCCTAACAAGTTTATCTTGTGCATAAGGTGGGTTTTGAAAATGCAACCCTCTTAGCACTCCTTTCTTAGATAACGATTGGTTATCTTGTACAAAATTACAATCAAGACTATGCCTGGCATAGTCTTCAATATTGTACGATTCAAAAAAGTACCCCCTGGGGTCAACAAAAATTTTAGGTTTTATAATCACTAACCCTTCAAGCGGGGTGGTAATAATTTCCATTAGCTTGGTATTATCTTCTTCAGTATTCGTTTATATAACGGCTCTTTTTCTTTACCTTCTCCTTTATCCTCATCGTAATAACCAAAACCGTACAAATAACCATAGCCGTAGCCATAACCATAGCCATAGTTGTAGCCGTAGCTATAACCATAACCGTAGTTATTTCGGTTGTTTTCTACGTTATTTAAAATAATGCCCAGCTTGGTAACATTATTTTCATTAACCAGCTTTTCTACGTTAAGTATAAAGTTCTTTTTAGAGTAATTGGCCTTTAAAATATAAATAGGATAATCTGCCATTGAAATAAGGCGTATACCATCCGTAACTAAACCTACCGGTGGGTTATCTACTACTATTACATCATATTTAACCTTTAAATCCTCAATCACCTCATCCATTTTTTTACTTATAATAAGTTCTGATGGGTTGGGCGGTATAGGTCCGGCAGTTATAAAATCAAGATTTGGCAGGTGGCTGTGCTGAACACAGTCTTCAATAGAGTCTTTTCCTATTAATATGGTACTCATCCCCCTGTCGTTTGGAGCATCAAAGCCCTGGTGGATTTTTGGCTTACGCATATCAAGGTCTACAAGTATTACTTTCTTTTCAGAAAAAGCAATAATCCCCCCCAAGTTAATACTTACGAAGGTTTTACCCTCGCCAGAAATAGTTGATGTTACCGCAATTAATTTTGATCCGGGTGTATTGGAAATAAATTCTAAGTTCGCCCTGATAGATCTAAATGCTTCGGAGATTAATGATTTTGGTTTTTTATCAACTATTAACTGCGATA
>CAMBQF010000142.1 GCA_945869825.1 Chitinophaga pinensis
TATCAGCAAAATGTATTGAATGCTATTCAAGACAAATTCAGCTACCTGGTATCTGAATATAACTTTCATGTTGAAAAAGCAGAGGCGGAAAACTCGTGGTGCATAGTATGTTATGAAAATGCCGATAAATCCAGAAAAGTATCTATCAATTTTGATAGAAAAGATTTATATATAAACCAATATACTTACCAAAGAGAAGAAGACGGGCTGTACACTGAAATACATATTACAGATATGTTAAAGCAGTTTGGTAAAGACCCTAAATACCAAGACCCTCATCAATTGTATGAAATGTTAAGTGTTGGCTATATAGATGCAGAATCAGAAAATGAATTTTATTTACGAGTAGAAGAAAAAATGACACTATGGGCCGCGATTTACAGAGAGGCTGCTGATAAAATTTTAAAAGGAGATAAATACATTCCTCCAAAGGATACAACACCTTTTTGGAAGCAATGGTTAGGTATTGATTAGCACACCATACTTACAAACTGCTTGTGTTTATTTACCTGCCATGGTGAGCATAGATGAACCATGCAAACAAGAATTATCCTAACTTCGGCATCAATATTGCCGTATACCATACCAATGAAACACACCGCCCTTTATATAGCCATAGTCCTGTTTACTATCTCTTGCAAAGCCCAGCCGGGGCAGCTGCATACATCATCTAAAAAGGCCTTATACTTTTTTGATAATGCCAAGCAAAACGCTCAGGCCAGCCTGCCTGAAAAAGCTATTGAAGACCTTAAACGGGCCATTGAAATGGACGGGATGTTTATGGAGGCACACCTGATGTTGGGCGATATGTATTTTATGACCAAGCAGGTGGGCGAGTCTATCAAATCGTACAAAACAGGTATTGCTTTAGATGCTAAAGCTATGCCCAAGGCTTTAATTGTATTGGCACAAATGGAACAGTCGCAAGGGTTGTTTGCCGACGCTATAACCCACTACAAACAGTATTTGGGCTTAGAAACTGAAGTAAAACTGGACGAGAAACTTAAGAAGAAAGCAGAGAAAGGTATAACCGATTCTGAGTTTGCTGCCGACCTTGTTGCCCATCCGGTACCTTATTCGCCGGTAAACATGGGCGATGGTATCAATTCAGAAAATTCGGAATACTCTATATACATGACAGCCGACGAGCTTACGGCTATTGTTACTGTCCGCCGCCCGCGCGATGCCCAAACCCTTGGATCTAATAAAGACGAGGAGGATATGTATATAAGCTACCTGAAAGACGGGGTATGGAGTAAAGGCAAGCCATTGCCTGCGCCTGTAAACTCGCACGATAATGAAGGTACCCAGTGTATATCGCCCAATGGGCAGTACCTGTTTTTTACAGGCTGCCACCGCGACGATGGCATGGGCAGCTGCGACGTGTATGTAGCACAAAAAACAGGAGGAGTATGGGGCAACCCGTTTAACCTTGGCGAGGGTGTGAACTCTGATAAATGGGATACCCAGGCATCGTTTGCTGCCGATAGCAAAACCCTGTATTTTGTTAGCACCCGTGCCGGTGGGCAAGGCAAAGCTGATATTTGGAAAGCCACCCTTAGCGATAGTGGCAGCTTTGAAAACCCCGTAAACCTAGGGCCAACGGTAAACTCATCGGAGGATGATTTTTCGCCGTTTATCCACCCTGACGACCACTCGCTATACTTTGCCTCTAAAGGCCACCCCGGCATGGGCGGGTTCGATTTGTTTGTATCGCGCAAAGATGATAACGACCAATGGGGCAAACCTAAAAACCTGGGCTACCCAATTAACTCAACAGCCGACGAGTTGAGCCTGTTTGTAGGTGCTTGCAGTGGTAAGGCTTACATTAGTTCTGATAAGCCCGGTGGCTTAGGCCGTATGGATGTGTATAGCTTTGATTTGTACCCCGAAATAGCCCCTGCTAAGGTTACCTATATCCGTGGGGTTATTTCTGATAAAGCTACGGGCAAAGGCTTAAATGCCACGGCCAATGTTATCGACCTAAAGACCAAAAAGCTGGTAGCTTCGGGTCAGGGCGATGCTAAAGATGGTTCATACCTTGTGTGTTTACCCTCTGGTGGCGACTATGCTTTGGAAATAGCTAAAGACGGGTACCTGTTTTACTCTGCTAACTTTTCGCTGCCACCAAGCTCGGAGTGTAAGCCCTATAAGCTAAACGCGGCCCTTTCGGGCGCTACCAAAGGCGAGAAAGTGGTGCTGCGCAACGTGTTTTTTGATACCGATAAGTTCGACCTAAAAACACAGTCTACTTTTGAGTTGGATAAGCTGGTTGATTTCCTTAAAAAGAACACTAAGCTGGCTATAGAAATTGGTGGCCACACCGATAGCGATGGCGACGATGCCCGCAACATGACGCTGTCTGATAACCGCGCGAAAGCCGTTATGAACTACCTGGTGAGCAAAGGCATTGATGCCGCCCGCATTACCGCCAAAGGCTACGGCGAAACCAAACCGCTGGTAGCTAATGATACCCCCGACAACAAAGCCCAAAACCGTAGGGTAGAGTTTATGGTGAAATAGGGGAGAGGGATGAGAGGAGATAATTATTTAAGCGAAGGCCAAATTTTCCTAATACTTTCAACACTCCCATTATATACATTCACGTCCATATCGTAGGCTGTGCCGGGCACATTGTACAAGCAGCTGCCTGTGGCCCGGCAATTAATCTCACAAGAGAATTGCCATAGTGAGTAGCTTGGCCATACTGTCGCATTGTAATCAGGAATATCAGAACGCATGCGGGCATACCACAAGCCGCATTTGGCAAACACGCTGGTACTATTGTAGCGGGAAGAAATTTCATTCAGCAATACCCGGTTACAATACACAATAGGGTAGCGGCCGGTAACCTCAAACACCCGCCTAATGAATTTCTCGGCATTGGCTAAGGTCATGTGCTTGGTGCTATCCAGCGATTCTAAGTCCAATGCTAATAGTTCGGTAGTGTCGCCATCTGTCATTTCCAGGTAACAATCAGCCTGGCGGATAGGGTCGCCCAAAGTAGCTAAGTGGTACGAGCCAAACAACAGGCCCTGTTGTTTGGTAATGGCTTTGCGGGTGCTGTAGCCGGGGTCGGCCTTTTCGCCCTGCGATGCTTTGTGTATAACAGCCACCACCCGTTTATCGGTTTTCAGGGCTACCCAGTCAATTTTATTTTCGCTGTAGGCATCAATAATAATGGCCTTGGTGGTGTCTTTCCACGGTTGGTTAAACTCATCCACCTGTGCAGAGAGTTTTAAAGAGAGTAAGCAAAGAAGGAATAGTAAACGGATTAATTTTTCGTTTTTCACTTTTCGTTTTTCATTTACTTACCTCTTCTTCAAAATATCCAAATGCACCTGGGTGTGCAATATGGTAAAGAATAATATTTCGCGCAGGGTTATTTTGCCCAGCAAAGGGTGTGGAACTAATAGGGTATCCAGCTTGCTGTCGCTCATGGTTAATGCTTTTTTGCCCAGCTTTTCATACTGTTTTCCAAAGGTGCTAAGGGTACTGTCTTTAAGATGTACACCTATAGGCGGGGGTACAAACTCGGCCGATGCCGTGCCACCTGCTTGTAGCTTTTCGTGGTAGCGTTGCACCAGTTCGTCGTATGTACGGCCCGCGCGGTTGTTTGTTCCAAATTTATACTTCAAAATAAAGCCCGGAAGGGTTAACGCTAGGTTTACGGGCTTAATGCTGCGCACCAAATGGTCAAGGTGCTGGCCGGCACTCCATTTGCCACCTGGCATATTTTCAAAAGCTGTAGCCTCCATGGGTTTTATATAGGCGTCAAACTGTTTGGCTTGGTCCAGCAGCGCGGCTTGTATATCTTTCTGACTGTATATCATAACTCAATGGTTTTCTTCAAAGATAGAAAATCTAAAAACTATACGATATGGCTCAATAATTGTCATGCCCTTTGTAGTATAAGTATCATTATCTTGCACCCATGAAAGTTTACTACATCACCGGAACCTCTCGCGGCATAGGTAAAGCCCTGGCCGAACATATATTATCGTTACCCGATACCAAGGTTATAGGCCTTGCCCGCAACCATACCATTCAGCACGCAAACTATAAGCATGTTGATATAGACCTGTCTAACACCTCATTTACCGCCAATTTTTACTTTGAGCAGCACACCGAAGCTACCGAAATTGTATTGGTAAACAACTCTGGCGTTATTGGCGATATTGCCCGTTTTGGCGATATTGACAACGAGAAGATTGTAGAGGCTATGCACGTAAACCTTATAGCCCCGTTTATACTTAGCAACAACTTCGTAAAAGCCTATAGCGCATTAACAATCCCCTTAACCATACTGAACATCAGTTCGGGCGCGGCGCGCAACCCTGTAGATGCATGGGGCGCCTACTGCACCAGCAAAGCGGGGGTTGATATGTTTAGCCGTGTACTATCAGTTGAGCAGGAAATTTTAGGTCGTAAAAACCTGCGTTGCCTATCGTTAGCACCTGGTATTATAGATACTGTTATGCAGGATTCTATCCGTGCTGCAAACCCCGAAGAGTTTAGCCGCCATGCTGAGTTTGTAGCACTTAAAGAGGAAGGCAAGTTGGTTACTCCTGAAACCCTGGCCCCGCTTATATTACAGGCATTGGGCAAGCAAGATTTTGATAAGGTAACCGTCGACCTTAGGGAGATTTAATTACTTTTATCAGGGCGGTCCACCCTTCTTCTCAAATACTTATACCTTCACCCCATTTCTATTGCCTATTGGGCTTAACAATTAGTTAACATTGACTATATTGCACCAATAAAACCATAGGCATTGAAGAAATACATATTTGCAGGCTTGGTGGCTTGCGCTTTTATATCAGCCTGTACAAAAGACAGGGATTTTCCGGATAATACCCAAAATGATATTAAAGCGGGCGATGTGGTTATTAACGAGTATGCCGTTAATGGTGCCACGCTTATAAACGAGTTTGGCAATACCGACGACTGGATTGAGCTATACAACACCACAAGCGACACTGCCTTCATCAAACAAAACCGCTTTTATTTAAGCGATGATGACACCGACCCCTATAAGTACACCGTAACCAAAGACACCTTTATTACCCCCGGTGGCTATTTATTGGTTTTTGCTGATGGGTTAGATACCATAGCTACCCAAATACATACCAACTTTAGCCTTAGCGCCGCCGGCGAATACATTAGCCTGTGGAGCCTTAACAGCCAAAACCAGGCAATAGAAGTTGATACCCGCACCTATGGTCCGCAGCCCAGTGGCAAAAGTGAGGGCCGCAGCCCCGATGGAAGCAATAACTGGACATTATTCAGCAACCCAACGCCCGGTGCATCTAACCAATAACCTACAATGAAGAAGCTACTCTTTATACTAGTTATTTTGCCCCTGTTTACCAATGCCCAATTTGTTTTAGAAGATGGCAAAGGCAAAAAAAAGCTAGAGATATCAGGCGTTGTTTATACCTTTTATAACCGCCGCTTTTATAAAGAGGGCGAGACCAACAAAGATAAAAACCTGTTCCGCCTGCGCGATGCTCGTATTAAGTTTGTTGGCGACCTTAAAAAGAAGATTGCCTTTAACCTTGATATTAACTTTGCAGGCCTGCAACAGCTAAATACGGATGAGTCTGTTACCTATAACCCTTTTTTAAACGATGCCAACATTACATGGAAAGCCCCAGGTAATATTGATCTGTGCGTAGGGTATATGCGTGTCGACTATGGTCGTAGCAGCATGGCATCCATCTTTACCTCGCCGTTTATGGAGCGGCCCCAGTTTACCAAAGGCGATTATTACAACCGCCGCGATATGGGGTTTTGCCTTACCCGACAGTTTTGGGATAAACGCGTCCGGCTTAATGCAGGTGTCTATAATGGCCTCGGAACCCCATTGCCCGACAATGATAAGTCGGGTAACCTGTTATACTCTGCACGTGCCGATTTTTCATACCCCAAAAAGGTAGACTTCGATGAAGCTGACCTGGAACATCTTGATAAGCCGAATTTTGCAATGGGCGTAAACGGCATGTACTCTAATAAACAAATAGCATCCGATCCTGAGTTCCCTGTCAATATAAACGGTAGGCGTATGATATACGGTGCCGATTTTCAGTTTATGTACAAAGGCTTCTCGATACAGGCAGAGATAAACCAATTGCGTGGCACTCCAAATGATACTAACGATGTTTGGCTTAATGGTCAAAACACCAGCTATTTCCGCTCAGGCGCGTGGACAGTTTCTGCCAGCTACTACCTCGTAAAAGCAAAAAGTCTTATTGGCCTTAGGTACGATGATGTAAACCTGAACGACATAACACGTGGCGACGACCGCCGACAGCTATCTATTGCCTATAGTTGTATGCTAAACGATTTCAAAACCTGTTTCCGGATACAATATTGGAAACGCTTTAACCAGGGCATTACTGGCGAACCATGGAACGAAGACCAGCTTAGGGTAGGAGTGCAGGTGCTAATCAAGTAAACCCGTCTAAATTATCATCCCGCACTTGATGAGGGATTTCTTAGTACGTTTTCGTGTACTGTTTTTAAAGCATCCCGACACATAGTCGTCGGGAGAACAGAAAGTTTACCAAACCCTTTCTGTTGTAATAAAATTTAACGTTTTTGCGAAAGAATTATTCATTTTAAACTTTTCGTTTTTAGTTTGCCTAAAGGCATAGATACACCTTAAGGCAACCCGTTTGCACGAATCGCCTGTAAGGTGACAAAATCTTATCATACCCGTTTAGCTACTGACCAACTATAGTTAGTTGTTTAAGCTTGTCCTCTTACTAAACCGGTTATCTTAAACTCTCATTAAACCATTAATTCTGAATCGTAATAAGCATTGTAGGTACTATCAATAAAGTCCTTGTCGTTAAACTCTCCATTCAATATGAGAGGATGTAGCTGTTAAGCGACAAACGAGGGATTTTTAGCCCGGGCTGTTTAGTTTTCATTTGGTAATAATTGTATTTGCAAATACATGTACAAAATTACAACATTAAAATAAATAAGTCAAGCAAATTAATATAAATTTTATAAATAATTTCGCACCTATCCCTTTAATGGAATTTCTATTCATTTGTTTTTACTTCTTTTCTCTCTCTATCTTTTTTAATGTTATCCAAGTATATAAATACAGCGCCTACAACACTTATCAATAACAATTTCGACCAAATATCTAACCCTTTTTTTGTTTGTTTTTCTAGGAAATTTTTAGGCAACATGCTATGTTCTTCATAATATTTCCATTCTGTCTTTTCTTCGGCTGTAAGCGTTACGCCTTTTGATATTTTTTCAAGTAGTAAAGCCATTCTTTCTCTTTCCGAGTCTTTAAATAAACCCTTGGAAATAGGCATAAATGTTAATATTTTTAATAATGGGTAAACTGTTAAGAATAAAACTACACAGCAAGTTCCAAATGCAATTAACATTATATATAATTCGCCCATTTTATTT
>CAMBQF010000143.1 GCA_945869825.1 Chitinophaga pinensis
CGGTACCACAAGTGGTAGGCACAGTAATAAAGTAAGGTACCTCTTCGGTTACATATATGTCACCACCAATCAAATCATCATAATCAAACAAGTCCCTGCGGTGGTTTATGCGCAATACAATGGCACGGGCAACGTCCATAGCCGCGCCACCACCAATACCAACTATACAATCGCAGTTGTTTTCAGCGTACACATCGCCGCCTTTTAGCACATCGCTTTTAACGGGGTTTTTATGTATATCGTAAAACACCGTTACATCCATCCCTTCAGCTTTCAGGCTGTCTACAATCATGGTAAAAAAAGGCAGCTTGGCAACCACAGGGTCGGTAGCTATAAGCGGGTGCTTTAGGTTGTTTTGCTTAAGGTGAGCAGGCAATTCTGCAATTACGCCGGGGCCAAAACGGTAAGGCGTGGGGAAGTTGTACGTGTATTTAAAATCAGGGGTCATTGTTAGATAGAATTAAGGGCGTAAATATAGTTTGTTTACAGGCCTTTTTAAACTAAAAATGGTATTATTTAGTTATTACGTAACTTTACCTGATTTTTGATAACACAGAGTTGGACTTTAACCTATATTCAAATAAACAGCGATGGAAAATTTTCTTAGCCACGGGGGCCATGCTCATCGTGTTCTTTTCTTTGCTGTATACCGACAAGCTGGTTAGAAAAATTGCCGAAGAAGAGCGCCAGAAGGTAGAGCTTTGGGCCGATGCTATCCAAAACCGCGCTAAGCTGCTTACCTATACCGAATCGCTTTTTAAAAGCCTTGCCGAAGAAGAACGTAGCCGCGTTGAGATTTGGGCTGATGCTACCCGTCTGTTGGCCGGCACTGAGGATGAAAAAACCATCAACTTCTGTTTAAAGGTTATTACATCCAACAACAACATCCCGGTAATTATAGTAGATAAAAGTGGGGCTATCAACGCTTCTATAAATATAGATTCTACCCGCTACACCCAATACAGTAGGTTTGAAGGTACCCTGCGCGATGATTTCTCTCGCCGCCCACCTATTGTGTTTGATGATAATTTTGGCAACCAGTACTCTATCCGATATATGGATTCGCGCCTTACCGAAGAGCTTAAATACAACCTTAACTTATTGGTGGAGTCTTTCCTTAGCGAGGTTATCAACTCCGCATCGGTACCTGTATTGGTAACCGACAGCCTGGAGCAAACCGTAATTGCTTCGGGCAATATTGATACTGCTAAGATTAAAGACAATACCTACCTAAAATCATTGGTGGGCGATATGCAGTCTCAAAACACTCCTATCGATGTACACATTGCCGGCCGTGGCTCTGCTAAAATCTTTTATAAAGACAGTTACATACTACAACAACTGCGCTACTATCCATACATTCAGTTTGGGGTAATCGGCTTGTTTATTATTGTGGGTTATATGATGTTTAGCTTCTCTCGCCGTGCCGAGCAAAACATGGTATGGGTGGGTATGGCTAAAGAAACAGCTCATCAGTTGGGCACCCCGCTATCTTCTCTTATTGCCTGGATAGAATACTTCAGGCTAAAAGACATAGACAGCGAGATTGTTGATGAAATGGAGAAAGACGTTAAGCGGCTCGAAACCATTACCGACCGTTTCTCTAAAATTGGTGCTACCCCAAAACTAGACGCAGAAGACATTAGCATGGTACTTACCGATGCCATAGATTACATGAAAGCGCGAGTATCGTCTAAAGTACAGTTCAACATGCACTTTAATACACCGACGGGCACGCAGGCATTGCTTAACAAACCGCTGTTTGAGTGGGTTATTGAAAACCTTACCCGCAACGCTATTGATGCCATGGACGGCACTGGCAGCATTACTGTTGAAGTAAGAGATAGCATGCACCAGATAACTATAGACATTACCGATACTGGCAAGGGTATGCCTAAAAGCATGTTTAAGGCAATATTTGAACCCGGCTACACAAGTAAGCGCAGGGGCTGGGGCTTAGGCCTATCATTAT
Source organism: Chitinophaga pinensis (assembly GCA_945869825.1). Taxonomy (GTDB): domain Bacteria; phylum Bacteroidota; class Bacteroidia; order CAMBQF01; family CAMBQF01; genus CAMBQF01. The sequence continues at coordinate 1,973 of CAMBQF010000143.1, forward strand.
CTAAACGGATAATGGAAGAATACCATAAGGGTAAAATTTCTGTAAAGCGCTCTGAGATTGGCAAAGGCACTACTTTCCGCTTAATATTGAATAAAGCGGTTTAACCCCTATTTATCTTCCAGGTCTATTACTGATAAACTAAGTGGATATCCGTTTCATTATAGTTGCATCAACTGTACTGTCTACCCTATGGGGCAGGATAGTCAACCTAGCTATATCAATCATTTCAGCCTCATATTAATATTGCCTCACCCGGGCTACTAATATTTTTTTGCGGGGCAACTTATCCAATTGTTTCTTTATCTGGCTTGCAGGTATAAAAAGCAAACATAGTGTACCCTATAAATAGAATGATGAGAAAAATGGCAAAATTACTCAACGTCTCGCTAACAGAATGTGTGCGCAGGTAAAGGTCTCTAAAAACAAATATCCCAACAGCTAATACAGCCAGAAGAAACAACCAGCCAACAATATGTATGGGTATAAAAAATATATACTTACGTCGGAAGAAGTGAAGCTTAAATTTTGATGCCATGCTTGGCTAAAATAATAATTATCGTTCAATTCTAAAATAAATATCAATAAGCTTTAACAGACTTACTTAAACTCTACATTACTAACAACACGCTCAGCACCACGCATAACCACCACCTCGGCTACGCTGCCTTTTTTCTGAGCAGCAAGGGCTTTCATATAGGTAGTCATATCAGTAACTTCAACATCTCCCAATTTAATAATTATATCGCCTTTTTTTAATCCCGCCAATGCTGCGGGCTTGCCATCGGTAACACCATCAACATGCACACCTCTACCATCAAAAGCATAATCGGGCATTATACCCATGGTTACTTTAAACTTTGGGGTATCTTCAGCTTTTACTTTGGTAGCTAAAAATGGTTGTTTAGGCTGTAATTGTAGCTCATCAACAAGGGCAATGGCATAATCAACAACTACTTTTTCACCATCATAGTTAATCTTATCGGGCGTATCGCTTGGTTTATGGTAGTCACTATGCTGTCCGGTAAAAAAGTGCAATACCGGAATATTTTGCAAATAGAATGATGTTTGGTCTGAAGGGCCAACACCAGAGCTGTCTTGTTTAATAGTAAGTGATGTTTTAACCGCTCCAATAGCCGGAACAAAGTTGGGCGACGTACCCACGCCATATACAATAAGCTTATTGGTTTCCACACTCAGGCGGCCTATCATATCAAAGTTCAGCATAAAGTTAACCTTGGCTAAATCAATGGTAGGTTTGCCTGTAAATTTTTTAGAGCCCAGCAATCCCAGTTCTTCACCAGAAAAGGCCATAAACAAAAAGTTGTACTCTTCATTAATGGTATTTGTAGCATAGTGGCGGGCCATCTCCAGCATACCTGCCGTTCCCGATGCATTATCATCAGCACCATAATGGGCCTTGCCATCAGGGTTTGCATCCAACGAGTTATGGTCGTGCCCTAAACCTAAGTGGTCATAATGTGCACCTATTATAATAGTATTGGCAGCGCCGTTGTCCAAATAGCCAACTACATTGGTCAGTTTGCGTTCTGCGCCATTTCCAACAGTATCATGAGGGTTGCTTTTATCTTTAAAAGTAAAGGTTTGAAAATAGCCGTTATCTCCCTTTGGTAAAAGGCCATAACTTTTAAACTGCTTAGCTATATAAGCTGATGCCAGATTTTCACCTTTGCTACCAGTGCCCCTACCCTGTAGCTTTTTACCTGCTAAAAAGTAAATATGCTTTTTAAGGTTTACGGTTGATGTTTGGGCAGGTGCCGAGAAGGCGAATAGCATTAATACTGCTATTAAGCCTTTCATGTTTATCATGAGATCCCGAAACAAGTTCGGGATAACGTTGTCATTTTTCATTTTTAACTTTTCGTTTTCATTAAACTAATCTACCCAATCAGCTATAAAAAGGTTGGTATCGCGGCTGCCTGGTTTATTGGTGCGGTTAGAAGAAAAAATAAGCTTTTTACCATCAGGCGAGAACATTGGGAATGCATTGAAAATACTCTCGGTAGTAATTTGCTCTAAGCCTGTACCATCAACATTAATAGTATACAATTGGAAGTCGTAACCACGGGTTGAGTGGTGGTTTGATGAAAAGATAATTTTTTGGGCATCGTGGGTAAAGAAAGGAGCCCAGTTTGCTTTGCCTAAATGAGTAACCTGTTTAAGGTTGCTGCCATCTACATTGCAGGTATATATTTCCATCTCCGTAGGCATTACAAGGCCTTGGGCCAAAAGGTCTTTATACTCTTTCACATCAGCGTCAGCAGTTGGGCGCGATGAACGGAATACCAGTTGGGTTCCGTCAGGTGAAAAGAAAGCGCCACCATCATAACCCAAACCCGTGGTTATCTGCTTAACGTCAGACCCGTCAATATTCATAGTAAACAATTCAGGGTCGCCGGTGCGCATAGATGTAAATACAATTTTATCTCCCTTAGGCGATACAGTAGCCTCCGCATCGTAGCCCGGAGTGTTGGTTAGTTGCTTTACAATCTTGCCATCAAGGTCGGCAACAAAAATGTCGAAGCTCTCATATATAGCCCAAACATATTTGCGGTCGGCACGGGGTGCTGGCGCCGGTGGACAATCATCTCCTGCCAGGTGGGTTGATGCGTATAAAATTTGTTTATTGCCTGGCATAAAAAATGAACATGTTGTACGGCCTTTTCCAGTACTTATAAGTTGCGGAACCTTAGTACTATCTTTTAAGGGTTTAGTCAGATCGTACATGTGGATTTGGTCGCACTTGTTGCCCCAGGCGGCATAATCGCTCTGAAAGCTCGCTTTCTTTCCATCAAAGCTAAAATAAGCCTCAGCATTGTTACCACCAAAAGTTAACTGTTTTACGTTTTTCAGGTGTTTTTCAGTAACCTGGGCCTGCAATACAACAGCAAACAGGAGTATCAATAGAACTGCAATATTTTTCATGGACACAAAGGTAATTGATAAAATAATAGACCAATACCGTTTAAGGGAGGTTAATGCCGTTAGCGGGAATTCTCTGACTCTTTATTTGACTGCGAACTGTTAACTACTAACTGCGAACTTTTCAAGAACTTAAGCTCAGCAACAATAATATAGCTTACAATACACATCAATGTCCACGAGCCCAGTTTTTGCAACTTTACTACCTGCCATCCGCTGTGTTGGTGGGCATATTTCCACGCACCAAAAAAGGTGGCAATATTTTCTCCAAACCAAATAAACAGGCCTATTAAAATAAAGCTTAGTGATACAGGCATCCACCTTCTTTTTTCGCCTGTACTAAACCATACACGCGCTTTATAAAAAACAGCCAATACCAATACTGATAATATATACCGCATATCATATAAATAATGGTGGGTAAAAAAGTTAAAGTAGATAGCAATACCTAAAAACATTGCAACTGTACGGTTGGGCCAGCCAGTAATCTCCAGGTTAAACCTACGCCATGCCTGGCACATAAAACTGGCTACCGATGCATACATAAACCCACTATACAAGGGCACACCCAATACTTTGCTGTAACCAAACTCAGGGTAACTCCAACTGCCCATACGCACCTTGTAAATTTCCATCATAAGGCCCAGGTAGTGGAACAAGCATATTACCAATACCTCGTCTTTTGTTTCCAGCTTATTGCGGTACATCCACACCTGCATAGCAATACAGGCCAGCAGCAGAAAATCGTAGCGGGGCATAACATAGCTGGGCAATAGCTTAGAAACCGCCAACATAACAAATACAAACACTGGAAAGATGCACGAAATTGCATTTTTTAGCGTAAACTGGTATAACTCTGCCCAAAAGCCTTTTAGCATACCCCAAATAACGGAAATAGCAGGGAATTATTTGCTAATATTGCATTATATGAAAGCTCTAGCAATAATAGCATCATCTCTTATCCTATTATCACTTGCTGTAGCCAAACCTAAAACCGCAGGCGAGCGATACATATACTTTGCCAATACCTATAATAAAGACAGCCTGGATAAGATATTGGCCGACGATTTTATACTGAAACGCAACTTCACAACATTTACCAATAACAAGGAGTCGTTTTTGGGCAGCTATTTAAGAAATACATCAAGGGTGCATGGGCATTACGATATACTGTCTAAAACCCCCACCGGAAACCCCGAAATATTTTTGGTAGAAAACAGCAGCGATGTTTTTACTTATTTAATAGATGTAAAGCCCAAATGGCAAATTTCTGTCCATACCAATAAAGACAGGTTGGTAGACATTGTACAAATTGACACCGTTCCCGGCTATAACCAGTTTAAGCAGACCCTGGAGTTTGTCCAATATAAATTTGACAAATGGCTTAGACTGGCGCACCCCGGCGAAACAAACAATAGTCTTATTGGCGATACAACCGACCTGTATACCAGGCGGTTAATGGAGTTTCAGCAAATGCGTATTGAGGATTAGTACCATTTTTACAGCTTATAAGAATATTTTAAAAAAGGTATGCTTGCATAACAAATTTATTTTACATTTGCCTATATTATTCCTAAAAAGTGAAAGCACAGGAAACTGTCGATTACCACATTAAATTTGCGTGGCACGCAATATCGCGTATGTACAACCTAAAGGCTGTGCAGCACGATATTTCTACATCTATAGGGTTTATACTACTTAACATAGACGAGAAATTAGGTACACCCGCCACAAAAATCGGCCCTATATTGGGCATGGAAAGCCGCAGCCTTACCCGCATGCTAAAAACCTTAGAAGAAAAAGGTCTTATTACGCGAAAAGGCGATAGTACAGACCGCCGACTGGTACGTATATTTTTAACCCCCGAGGGGAAAAAGAAACGCGAAGTATCGCGCGTAACAGTATTAGAGTTTAATAACAACATCCGTAAAAATATACCTGCCGAAAAACTAAAAATATTTTTTGATGTTGTAGACCAGATAAACCAGGTAACGGAAAATCAAAAAGAAATCTTTAAAGAGAAATAATAGTAACAATGAACCGCATAATCAAAAAAGTAGCCGTTTTAGGCTCAGGTGTAATGGGCTCGCGTATTGCCTGCCACTTTGCTAACATTGGTGTTAATGTAATTTTGCTTGATATTGTTCCGAAAGAACCAAATGAAGCAGAAACCGCCAAAGGATTAAAAGTTACT
>CAMBQF010000144.1 GCA_945869825.1 Chitinophaga pinensis
GGGCGTGTGGGCGATAGTCCGGTGATAGGTTCAGGCACGTATGCTAATAATAAAACCTGTGCCATTTCTTGCACCGGGCATGGGGAGTTTTTTATCCGCGCGGTAGTTGCTTACGATGTTTCGTGCTTAATGGAATACAAGGGTTTATCGCTAAAAGAAGCTTGCGATATTGTAGTAAAAGACAAACTGGTAAAACTGGACGGCGAAGGCGGCCTTATAGCGCTTGATGCCAAAGGAAATATAGAGTTATCTTTTAACTCGGAAGGAATGTACCGCGCGAGTAAAAAAAGCGGAGAAGAACTTTATATAGGGATATACGAAGCTTAGTCTTCAACAATAACCTTGCGTGGGGCAATGGTTAGTTTTTTGGTGCGCAAGTCGAACACATCGCCAATAGCCATTACGTGTACTATCAGGTTTTCAATAGAAACAGGTTCGCCCATCTCTACATCAGTCAGGTTAGTATGGCGCATGTGCGTACCATCAACCAATATAATTAGCCCCGAGCCAATAGCTTCCATTTTATTGCCATGGGTTATAACCAGGCCGGTATCCTCGCCCAGGCCAATACCTAAGTTGATAGGGTTGCTGGCACAGGCATATAGCAAACGGCCAATGCGGCCACGTTGCACAAAGTGGGTATCAATAATAACATTGTTTATTAAGCCAAGGCCGCCGGTAATTTTTACCTCGCCTTTAAGTAATGCCTCGTGGCTGCTGCCTTGATAAATCATGTTGTTAGAGCTGGCTGCAGCACCTGCCGACGTGCCTGCAATAACAATATTGCTGTTCATGTATTTATCCAGTAACAGGTGGTGAAAAGCAGTACCACCAAAAATAGAGGTAAGCCTAAGCTGGTCTCCTCCGGTAAAAACCACAATATCTGTATTCTTAAGGCGCTCTGTAAACTCGTGCGAGTTTGCCTCATCGCGGGTTTTAATATTCAGCACACCAATGTTGGTAGCGTCTAGTTGCTGGTAGGCTTTTATGTACTCCTCGCCTACCTTTTCAGGTATGTTAGATGCTGTAGTAACAATTTCAATGCGCGATTCCTTGCCGTTTTTAGACTCGGTAAGGATGCGTTTGAGTATACCACGCTCAAAAAAATTCATATTAACCGCCTGGTCAAATGTAGTCTCTGTAAAGCTACCTGTATCTATAGCCCCTCCAATAATAATCAACTTGCCCTGTGGAATACTCATACTGGTTAAATTATTTTAACGCAAAGTTACCGCAAATGCTATTATAATTTATATTTGGCTTAACTCATTGTTACCATATTTTAAACACCTTGCTGTTTATACACAAATAGCTAGCACTGCATTTTAGAAACATACGCCATGAAAATTATAGATATAAAAGCCCTTAGAGGACCTAACTACTGGAGCAACTACCGAAAAAAACTAATAGTGATGAAGTTGGATTTAGAGGAGTTGGAACAACGCCCTACCAATGTTATTGACGGATTTTCTGAGCGTTTAGAGGCTATGTTCCCCAGCATGAAAACGCACCGCTGCTCTAAAAACCACGAAGGTGGCTTTTTTGAGCGTGTGAAAGAAGGCACATGGATGGGCCACGTTATAGAACATATTGCACTGGAGATACAAACACTTGCTGGCATGGAATGTGGCTTTGGCCGCACCCGCGGAACAGGTACCGATGGGGTATACAACGTTGTATTCTCTTACATGGAAGAAAAAGTAGGCATATACGCAGCCAAAGCTGCTGTTGCTATTGCTGAAAGCCTTATTGCCAATACCTTTTACGATTTGGAAGGCGATATTAAAACCATGCGTGAGATACGCGAACAAACCCGATTTGGCCCAAGCACAGGTTCTATTGTAGATGAAGCTATAGCACGCGATATTCCATATATACGTTTAAATGGCGAATCGTTGGTGCAGCTGGGTTATGGGGTAAACCAGGTACGCTTTAGGGCAACAATGACAGACCGTACCAGCTCTATTGCCGTAGACCTTGCCAGCAACAAAGACGAAACTAAACGTATGTTGCAGGAGGCTGCCATTCCTGTTGCCAATGGCATGTGCATATCAAAAGAAACAGAGGTTGCGGAAGTAATTGCTAAAGTTGGTTTTCCTTTGGTGTTTAAACCGCTGGATGGCAACCACGGCAAAGGTGCTTCTATCAATGTAAAAACAGAAGAGGCCGCTTACGAAGCTTTTCACCACGCAAAAAAATACTCGCGTAAAATTATAGTAGAGAAATTTATTACCGGTTACGACTTTAGGGTACTGGTAATTAACCATAAGTTTATTGCTGCCGCCCTGCGCGAGCCTGCACACGTAGTAGGCGATGGCATATCGACCATACAACAACTGATCGACAATGAAAATTTAGACCCAAGGCGTGGCTATGGGCATGAGAATGTGCTGACAGAAATTACCATTGACAAAGAAACAATGGACCAACTGGCTAAATTCAATTATACGCTGGACACGATATTGCCCGAGGATGAAAAGTGTTATTTAAAAGGCACTGCAAACCTTAGCACCGGCGGCACATCTACCGATGTTACCGATATGATGCACCCCGATAATATCTTTATCTGCGAGCGTATATCGCGCGTTATAGGACTAGATATTTGCGGTATTGATATTATGGGCCAAAACCTTAGCGAGCCTATGATAAAAACAGGCGCTGTGGTTTTAGAGGTAAACGCTGCACCGGGTTTCCGTATGCACTTAGCCCCTGCTAAAGGCCTGCCACGCAACGTTGCCGCGCCGGTTATTGACATGCTTTACCCTACAGGCAAAAGCTGCCGTATACCTATTATTGCTGTTACAGGCACTAACGGTAAAACCACCACTACCCGCTTAATAGCCCACATTGTAAAAAACAACGGGCATAGGGTTGGTTTCACCACATCAGACGGTATATATGTACAAAACACCATGCTTACCAAAGGCGATACTACAGGCCCCGTGAGCGCTGAATTTGTACTTCGTGACCCGACAGTAGACTTTGCTGTATTGGAAACAGCACGCGGCGGTATTTTACGTGCGGGCTTAGGCTTTAGCAAGTGCGATGTGGCGGTGGTAACCAACATACAGGAAGACCACATGGGCCTTAGCGATATACATACGCTTAAGGATATGGCTAACGTTAAAGCGGTAGTTGCTAAAAGCGTTAAGCGAACAGGCTATGCCGTTTTAAATGCCGACAACCCCTACACCGTTGGTATTGCCAACCAGGTTGATTGCAACGTAGCATACTTTAGCTTAGATGAGAATAACCCTGTAATTTTAGAGCATTGCAAAAAAGGCGGCATTGCCGCTATATACGAGCATGGCTTTATCACCATTAAAAAAGGGGAGTGGAAATTCCGTGTGCAAAAGGCAAGCGCTATTCCACTTACGTTTGGCGGCACAGTAAAATTTATGATTAGCAATGTGCTTGCTGCAACCTTGGCTACCTATGTATATGGTTTTAGTATTGAAGATATCCGTACGTGTTTAGATACCTTTATCCCATCGGCGGCACAAACACCGGGACGTATGAATATATTCGATTTTAAAGAATATAAAGTGCTGATTGATTTTGCCCACAACCCTGAAGGTTTTAAAGGCATTAAAGAGTTTTTGTCTACCATAGATTCGCCAATGAAAATTGGTATTATAACAGGTACCGGCGACAGGCGCGATGAGGACATCCGTAACCTTGGAAAAATATCAGCAGAGATGTTTGACCATATCATTATCCGCCAGGATAAATTCTTACGCGGACGTGAGGCTGACGATATTGTGCGCTTGCTGGTAGAGGGTATCCAAGGCCACGACCCAAAAAAATCGTACGAGTATGTGCCTAAAGAAGTTGAGGCATTGAAACATGCTTTTACATTAGCTAAGCCTGGCACATATATAGTTGCTTTAAGCGATGTTATTACAAATGCAATTGACTTAGTACAATCGTATTTGGATAAAGAAAGAGGGTTGGAATAAATGCAAAGCGGATGAAACTACTGATTACTTTTTATTGGTTGGTTTTTTGCACCATCTGCTTTGCCCAAACCAACAACATAGAAGGCAACTGGAAACTGGAAACCATGAGCCGCGCTAACGGTGCTATTATGTTTTATGATGGTGCTACCGACCGTGCCGACGGGTATCCGCCGGTTTATTGGAAGTTTAGTGCCGATAAAATTGCTATTACTGGCGACCTTTCTGCTTTGGCTATATCGCCTACGGCGCAAGACACTGTTGAAGCCCATACCTTCCGCATTGCGGGTGATACCCTTTTACTTACTCAATACTATACCAAGGGGCTGGAACTGGCAACAATTACAAACGCACCCGAGGCATTTTACAAAATAGATAAGGCAGATGGTAACACCTTGCAACTATTGCTATACGACAGGAAGTATGACGGCAGCTTCCGCCCGATGGATATGTATAGCCGCAGGTATGTTTTTACAAAAACAGAGCCGATATTTTTAACCTGTAGCGGGCAGCTTTTTGAGCGCTTTAAAAATCAACCTGTGCCAAAAGATACGATGGCCCATTTTGCCAAATTTATAAGTGCCGTTGACAGTTGCTTAAATCTAAATGCCAACGACACGTTAAACACCTTTATGGGGTTGAGTCATAAAGCCCAATACTATTTTGAAAGTAAAAATTATAAGCCTGCTGCCGAGAGCCTTTTCAAGCTTATAACATTAATGGAAGCTTATATGAAACCCCGCGGCGGTGAAAAGACCAATGGGCGGGTGCCGGCAGAACTGTACTTTGAGCTGGGCTACAGTCAGGTTATGATAGGGCAACAAGCGGAAGGTTGCCTTAACATGGAAAAAGCCACTAAACTATACAGCAACGAATCTTACCAAAAGGAACTGGAAAGGTTATGCAAATAGTTACACAAACCGCTTAGCCTCCAGCCCCATCCATTCTAAGGCACTGCCGCTAAGTAACTGCTGTTGGGTGGCAAGGTCAAAACCCGCTTCTTTTATTAGCTTGCCGGGCACGTCCTCTCCCAGTGGAAAGGGATAATCACTACCCAAGGCCACACGGTTTGGTCCGGCCAATTCTACAAGGTATTTAAGGGCCATTTTATCGTGCACCAGGCTATCAAACCAAAACTTGCCCAGATAGTTGCGTGGGGTAATGTTATTATCAATAGCTACTAAGTCTGGGCGGCTGTCAAAACCATGTTCTATGCGGCCTATGGTAAAGGGGAAAGAACCTCCACCATGCGCAAACGCTACCCGCAGTTTTGGGAACTTTTCAAACACGCCACCAAATATCATAGAGCAGATAGCCCTGCTGGTTTCAGCTGGCATGCCAACCAACCAAGGCAGCCAGTATTTTTGCATCTTCTCCTGCCCCATCATATTCCATGGGTGCACAAAAATGGAAGCACCTAAACGCTCTGCGGCTTCGTAAAAGGGGAACAGGCGCTTATCATCAAGGTTAAACTCTGTTCCCTCCGGTGTATTAACATTACTGCCAATTTGTACGCCTACAAAGCCCAGTTCTTTTACACAGCGATGCAACTCAGCAATCGCCATATCGGTGTCTTGTAAAGGTATAGTACCCAAGCCTACAAAACGCTTCGGGTGGCGACTAACAACCTCTGCAATATGGTCGTTCAGGTATTGCGACACTTGCAAACAATCAGCCGGCTTGGCCCAGTAGCTAAACATAACGGGTATAGTACTCAACACCTGCACATGTACCCCGTGGTGGTTGCATTGCTCTACTCGGCGGTCGCCACTCCAGCAGTTGTCCTCAATCTCACGGAAAAATTTGTCGCCCTGCATCATCCTTGCACAGCAAGGCTTGTGGTGCTCCAGGCGTATAAAACTCCCATACCCGAATTTAGTAGCCCAGTCGGGCATATTTTCGGGTATTATATGGGTATGTATATCAATTACTAAACTATCCAAAATCTTAACTTTTCACTTTTAGTTTTTAACTTTTAACTGGAACAGGCGGCTCCATAACAGTACCACACTTTTTGCAGGTCCTCAACTCTTCCGATGCATAAAATAGTTCCATCACCTCTTTCAGTTTTACCGTAATATCATCCAGCTGAAAGTACTCCTCGTAAAGCTTATCGCCGCAGTTTTCGCAAAACCAAAGGCAGCCATCTGTTTCGCCTGCTTTTCGAACACGTTCTATTACCAGCCCAACTGTATTGGGACCGCGCTGCGGGTTGTGGGGCACCTTGGCCGGAAGTAAAAATATGTCGCCCTCATTTATTGGCATGGCTACAATCTTTTCACCATCGTGTATCCGCACCGTAACGTTACCTTCCAGCTGATAGAAAAACTCCTCACTCTCGTTATAATGAAAGTCTTTGCGGCTGTTAGGCCCGCCAACCACCATCACTATAAAATCGCCTGTATTTTTATATACCACCTGGTTGCCAACCGGTGGTTTAAGCAGGTGGCGGTTCTCGTCAATCCACTTTTTAAAGTTAAATGGTGCTTGCATTGCTTCTTACTTTGTTACAAAGGTAAAATTCTTTTAGTACCAACTAAAAAGCTTAGCGGATGGTAAGATTGAAGGGCATCAAGGTGCGTGTAGTACCATCAGGGCCTTTTAATTTTATATTGTCAAAATATAGTTTAGAGCCAATATTGGCCAGCTTTATAGCTTGCTTTATATACGGATTAAAGCAGTTACCGGTATTGTCTAATTCTATACCTGAACCTGCTTTGGTTTGAATATTAAAAGTGAATGATGTTACGCTTAAACCCAGAATATATTTATTGGCACTATCATAATGAAGTTTTAAAAGGGCTGAATTAGTATTTCAGTTTTGGTAGCCTTTTAAGTTTTGATATTGCCAACAAGTGCCTTAACCTGCGCCTGCACACCAATGGTAAAAAAAACAATAAGGCATACAATGGTTAGTCGCATGCCTTATTTACGGGAAATAGTATCCCTTAGTTACTTATAAGTTCTTCGAAATTAAACCTCAACAGGGGTTTCTTTAGCAGCCAGCCAACGCTCGGCTTCTAAAGCAGCCATACAGCCTGTTCCCGCTGCGGTAACAGCCTGGCGGTATACATGGTCTTGCACAT
>CAMBQF010000145.1 GCA_945869825.1 Chitinophaga pinensis
CGCGCTCATCCAAGCCACCCGGGGCACGCGTACCTGTACCTTTAGAAATCGTCGGGTCAAGGCAATCAATATCAAATGATATGTAAATCAGGTCGCAGTCTTCCAGTTGGTTCAATATCTCATGAGCAATACGATCTACACCCTTTTTGCGCAGTTCAGTTACCGAGTAGCTCTTAATCTTATGTCGTTTAATAAGGTAATCTTCCTGAGTCTCGGTATCGCGTACTGCAACATATACCAGGTCCTGGTATTGTATTTTGGGCGATAGGCCGCCAAAGTCTTTCAGCTTCTCCCACCACTGCACGGTATAATCATCAAGCTTATTAAGCTTTTTCTCTTGGTTATCTTCTGCCAATACAATAGAAAGTGGCATTCCGTGCATATTGCCCGATGGTGTTGTATAAGGCGAGTGGATATCGGCATGAGCATCAATCCAAATTACACCAAGGCGCTTTTTGGGGTTTGCCATTTTTATTGCCGTTATAGTTGCTGCCGCAGTACTATGGTCTCCCCCCAGTATAATAGGAAATACCCTGTCATTTTTAAGCACCGGAACCAGCTCTGCGGCTATCTTGGTAAACATTTTGTGCAGTCCGTTTATACGTTTGGCATCAAAGTGCTTATCAGGCTCCATAAGCAACCTGTTCTCATTAGGTATCTCTACCGTGCGGTTCTTTTTAAAAAAGGTACTACCAAAGTCTAATGCCGCTATCTTAATAGCCTCAGATCCTAAGCTGGCCCCGCGGGTACCCGCCCCAATCTCCGATTTTACTTCGTATATCTTAATCTTTTTCATACTCTTTATAGTTGATGGATGGTAATTCACTACTCTTGGCTTATACCAAAACAGAATACCCAACCAATGTTAAATCTCTTATTACCACTTAAAAAATTAAAGCAAATTACTTACATTTGCATAAATTTAACAATGTAACTCACTTACATTTGATAAAAATCGAATTTCCAAGCGTTACAAAGCTAAAAAACACCCTGTTTAAAGCATTAAGATATGAAAAATAAGTATATCGACCTTATAGACCAGACCTTTGAGTTTCCTCAGGAGGGTTTTAACATTGTAGATGGCGAGCTCCACTTCTATGATATACCCCTTATGGATATTATAGACCAGTATGGTACGCCGCTTAAAATTTCATACCTTCCTAAAATATCAACCAATATACAAAAAGCCCGCAAATGGTTTAACGTTGCCATGGCAAAGGCTGATTACCAGGGCAAATACACCTATTGCTACTGTACCAAAAGCTCGCATTTTAACTTTGTGTTGGAACAGGTGCTAAAAACAGAGGCCCACTTAGAAACATCGTCTGCATACGACATGGCCATTATACGCGAACTTATTGCGCAAGGGCTTATTACCAAAGACAAGTACATACTTTGCAATGGCTTTAAACGCCCCCTATATCAGGAGGAGATAGTTAACCTGATTAACGAGGGGTTTGAGAACGTTATACCTATACTTGATAGTAAAAGGGAGATTGCCTACTATAAAGAAAATTTACAAAAACCGGCTAAGGTGGGTATGCGAATTGCATGCGAAGAAGAACCCAATTTTGAGTTCTACACATCACGACTTGGCATACGCTACAGGGACATAGTTGACTTTTATAAAACCGAGTTTAAAGGCAACAAAATGTTTGAAGTGAAGATGCTTCACTTCTTTATTAATACTGGTATAAAAGACACCACTTACTATTGGAGTGAGTTAAACAAGTGCCTTGAGGTATACTGCCAACTGAAGAAAGTATGCCCTACATTAGACTCTTTAGACATTGGCGGCGGCTTGCCAATACAAAACTCATTGGCTTTTGAATACGACTACGAGTATATAATTGAAGCCGTAGTGCAACAGATTAAAACCTTCTGTAACCAGAATGGGGTTGACGAGCCTAATATATTTACAGAGTTTGGATCTTTTACGGTTGGCGAAAGCGGAGCCGCTTTATACTCTGTTGTTGACCAAAAACAACAGAACGACACCGAGCTTTGGTATATGATTGATAGCTCTTTTATTACTACCCTGCCCGATATTTGGGGTATTAACCACCGTTTTGTAATGCTGGCCATTAATAACTGGGAGAAAGAATACAACCGCGTTAACTTAGGCGGCCTTACCTGCGACAGCCTTGATTACTATAACGCAGAAGCTCATGTTGGACAGGTGTACTTACCAAAAATAACTAAGGAACAGGAAGAACCGCAATATGTTGGCTTTTTCCATACCGGTGCTTACCAGGAAAGCTTGGGCGGCTACGGCGGTATCCAGCATTGCTTAATACCTGCACCTAAACATGTTATTATAGACCGCGATGAGAATGGCGAAATTGTTACCCGCCTGTTTAGCAAAGAGCAAAGCTATAAGAGCATGTTAAAGACCCTGGGTTACTAGTTTTATAATTAGTAATTATGAATGATTATTTATGAGGTTTTAGACAAAATCTAATCGTTGATAATTTATAATTCATAATTTAGTACCCTATGAAAAAACTACTGCTTATAACCTTACTGGCAATTAGCACCAATGCATTTGCCCAATTTTCTACACAAACTATTGATGTAAACGGTGAGCAACGCCAGTTCCGTCAATACCTGCCCAGTGGCCTAACCAACAGCGAGAGTGTTCCACTGGTAATTGCCCTGCATGGCATGGGCGATGATATGCAAAACTTTTCTAACGTAGGCTTTTCCTGGTTTGCCGATACCGCCCGCTTTATCTGTGTTTTTCCGCAAGGTCTTAATAGCGATTTGGTAGGCCAGTCTGCTTGGAATAACGGCACGCTTATTGGCTCTGCTGCTGATGATATTGGCTTTATGAACCGCCTGATAGACAGCCTTTACGTACGTCATAATATAGACCTTTCTCGCGTTTATGTTTGCGGCTTTTCTATGGGTGCTATTATGAGTAACCGCCTGGCTTGCACCATTCCCCAGCGCATTGCCGCTATTGCTCCTGTTTGTGGCGCGTTAAGCTCACCCGATTTAACATCGTGCAACCCCGGCCGCCCTTTCCCGGTAATGATGATGAATAGCACCGTAGACCAATTGGTACCCTATGCCCCTGCTACTACTCCTACCCTATCATCAGCACAACAAACCCTTGATTTTTGGAACCAAAACAACAACAATACCGATAGCACTGTAACCGCTATGCCCGATACGGAAAATGATACCATTACCGTAGATAAAATTGCCTTTAGCGGTGGTGGTGCCCCAGTAAATATGTGGAAGCAAAACGATGCCGGCCACCAATGGCTTTATACCCCGGTAAATGATATTGATGCTACTACCGAGATTTGGTTATTCTTCCGCGATAAAGTTCACCCAAACCCTGCCACTGTTGGCCTTGAGGAGCAAAATACACCAAAGGTTAGCCTTTACTACAACGGCAGCGATATTGTTATCCGTGCAGATAAAAAAATACAAGGTGTTCAAGTATACGACATGCAAGGCAAAATGCTTTGCAAAGCAAATACTACCAATGCTGTTGAAACCCGCATACCACTTAACAATATTAGTAACCAAATGCTAATTGTAAAAGCTATGGTTAATAGGGTGCCTGTGGCTAAAAAATTGGTGGTAAACTAACTACTTAATTAATATTTCTAAGAAAAGTCCTTTTTAAGTAGCCTTTCCAGTTCCTGCACACTTATGTGGTACTGGTAATTACCGGTTTGGAAATAGGAGATATTTCCTGTTTGCTCTGATACTACAATGGCTACCGCATCGGCATGCTCTGTAATACCAATAGCGGCGCGGTGGCGCAGGCCCAGATTGGCAGGTAGGTTAAGCTTCTCGCTAACGGGTAAAATACACTTAACTGCCTTAATACGGTTTTCGGTAATAATCATGGCCCCGTCATGCATGGGGTTGTTTTTGTAGAAGATATTCTCCATCAAAATAGACGATACCTCGGCATCAATAATATAGCCTGTATTGGCGTAGAATTTTAAGTCGGTCTTGCGCGACACCACTATAAGGGCACCTGTTTTAGTCTTCGACATTTTACTGCATGCCGATGCTATAGACTGGGTATTAAGTTTGGGCAATGTTTTACGAGCTATAAACGGCCCGAAGAAGGTGAAATTCTCGAAGAAACTTTTGTTGCCTACCAATAATAAAAACCGCCGTATCTCTTGCTGAAATACCACAATTACCGCCACAACGCCAACGCCAATAAACTGGCCTAAAATAGTACTCAGCAATTGCAGGTTTAACGCTTTAACCACCAGCCACAACACATAAAAGGCCACAATACCAATAAATACGTTTACCGCCGCCGAATCTTTAATCAGCGCGTAAAACTCGTAAATGAGCAAAGCCACCAGCAGTATATCAACTACATCAATCCAGCGGAGGGTTAAAAAATCCATAGTTCAAATATATTATTAACTTTCGATTTGTTAAGTTTGGTTTACCAATGAAATATACAGTAGCCCTGTTTATACTATTATTTTGCGGCATTGCCAACGGGCAAAACCTGCCCGTAAATAACTATAAACCAGCGTTTGATTCAGCCTATACTGCACAGCCTGCTATTCCAAGAGGGTTGTTAGAAGCTATCGCGTGGACTAATACACGTTTTACAGATATGCGCTCAGACAGTACTGTAGAAAATTGCACAGGCATGCCTGAAGTATTTGGTTTATTTGGTTTATATCATTCATCAGGTTATTTTAAGAATACATTTTTGCAGTTGGTTACACACAAGTACAAAAAATATTCCCGCAAAGATTTTCTTAGTAAACCAGGCATATACCTTACCATTTGTGCAGATAAACTGAGTGGAGAAAATAACTATTTATGGTTTAACGATTCTTTACATAAAAACCATTGGATAGATGCAGCAGCCTATTTTAGTGGCTTGCCCGATAATACTGTTGGCCAGAAATATGCAATCGACTTATGGAAATACGAAGTCGCATCATTCTTAACATCGCCTGAAAAGGCCAATTTTTATGGCTTTCCTGTATGGAAAATTGATATGGTTGATTTGTTTGGAGAGGATAATTTGAAAGTGCTTTCATCATCTCATGTAATAGTATCAGAAGGCAGTGTAATTACCAAGTCAGGAGTAGAATACCAGCCTGAAAAAAGTACAGAGTCGGTAGACTATGGCCCTGCTGTTTGGAATGCTGCCGCAAGCTGTAACTATAGCAGCCGCAATGGTACTGCCATATCTGCCGTAACCATACACACCGTGCAAGGCAGCTACGCAGGTTGTATATCGTGGTTTCAAAACTGCAATGCGCAGGTATCAGCCCACTATGTAGTCCGCTCTAGCGACGGGCAGGTAACTCAAATGGTGGCTGAAAGTGACAAGGCATGGCATGTAGGCAGCGAAAACCCTTACACAATTGGCATAGAACACGAAGGATACGTAGATAATGCAAGCTGGTATACCAATGCCATGTATACCGCGTCGGCCGATTTGTGCAGGGATATTTGCAACAGCGGTTATGGCATCAGTCCTTTACGCACCTACTATGGCCCGGCGTGTACCGGTGGTTCTTCTGCATGCCAGTTAGGCGGGTGCATCAAAATAAAAGGGCACCAGCACTTTGCTAACCAAAGCCATAGCGACCCGGGGCCAAACTGGGACTGGATAAAATTCTACAACCTGATAAATAACACTACGCCTGTGGCTACGCTTACCGCAAGCAGCGGCACTATATACGATAGCGGTGGGCCGAATGGTGACTATGCTAATGATGAACAAACACTAACGCTGATAAACCCACCCAACACAGCAAGTATAACCCTTACGTTCTCTCAATTCAATATAGAAAACAATTGGGACTATTTGTATGTGTATGATGGCAACAGCATTAACGCCCCGTTGATTGGCACTTACACCGGCACCACCCTACCGCCATCTATAACGTCTACGGGCAATTCTTTGCTGTTGCGTTTTAGGTCTGATTGTGCTACAACAGCCGCAGGCTGGGCTGCAACATACACTAGCGTGCCCAATGGCGATTATGTAGCGCCTACAACAATCGTTAACCCTGTTGCTGCATGGTATGATAGCAGTTTTGTTACATCGTACACCGATGCGGATAACAATGGGGGCAGCGGTATCCAACAACGTTTTTATAATGTAGCCTGTTTTAATGGCACACTACCTGATGCTAACCGCCGCAACGGCTTTTACCGAGATAATTTTGATGTATTAGACCCCGCAAAATGGACAGCACATACAGGTACATGGTCTATAAATAACGGGGAATTGGTGCAAAGCGATGAAGTACCTGCAAACACTAACATTTACTCATCCATAAAAGAAGATTTAGCTGACGCCTACCTATACCATTGGATGGGAAAGATTGGCGGTACTGGCGCTAACCGCAGGGCGGGTTTCCATTTTATGGGCGATAGCGATACGCTGGACAACCATGGTAATTCGTACTTTGTATGGTTTAGGGCCGACCAGGACGAGGTGCAGATTTATAAAGTAGCAAACAATGTATTTAGCCTTACAGCCAGTTTTTTACTACCTATAAACACCGACGAGTGGTACGATTTTAAAGTGAGCTTTGACCGCTATACAGGCAAAATGCAAGTATGGATGAATAATGATTTGGTTGGTATGTGGACAGATGCCACACCCTACACCACAGGCAAATACATTGCTTTCCGCAGTGGTAATTGCATATATACGGTTGATGATTTTGAGGTATACCGTTCGCGCCACCCGACAACTACCATTAGCGTTGCACAGGCTGATACCACCGCCGATATTTGGCACCAAAACCCAAGCCTGAACCAGCCTGCAGGGATGATACGTTCTATTGTTACCGACAATGCAGGGAATATATCGAGCATAGATAATGAACCTGTAAACGTAGCCTTTACCGTTTACTGGACCGGTGCCGTAAGTACCGACTGGAACAATGATTTAAACTGGTCGCCACCAAAGGTACCGACTATGCACATGGATGCTAT
>CAMBQF010000146.1 GCA_945869825.1 Chitinophaga pinensis
TTGTTAATATGATGGGCCAGGTTGTAGATAGTAAAACCATTAATGCTTTTGCCGGCAAAAACATGGTACAACTAAATACCGATGGGTTAGCCCAAGGTGTTTATACCCTTGTATTGCGCGATAGCAAAGGCGTTGCCAAAGCACAAAGGTTGATAAAACAATAGTGCTTGCTTGCCCACTTTATAGCCCCTTTTGTTAAAAGAGGGGTATAAAGACACAAAAATGCTTTATGTATAATGTGTAATAGATTCTGTTAGTTCAGGAAAAGCCCGCTATGCAAATGGTGGGCTTTTTTTATTAATACAGCTGAAGCATCAATGGCCCATATGTCAACAATCTGTGTATTTTAGTATTGTATAATTTACCAAAAAAAATTGAATAGAAACAATGACAGAAACTATAATTCCACTACTATCGCTAATTGCACTGGAAGTAATTCTGGGCATAGACAACATTATTTTTATTTCAATTCTGGCTGATAAATTGCCGGAAAATCAACGCAACAAACTCAGGTATTGGGGCATTGGGCTGGCTATGGTAATGCGTTTATGCTTGTTGGCCTTTATAGCGTGGATATTAAAATTAGACCAAACCTTGTTTACACTCTTTGAAATTGATTTTTCGGGTAAAGGGCTGATATTAATTATAGGGGGACTATTTTTAATCTATAAAAGCACAAAAGAAATTTACCATAAAACCGAGATTAGTAAGGACGATGAACCACATGTCCCCCAGAAAAGAAGTTTTAATACCCTTTTATTAGAGGTATTAGTATTAGACCTGGTTTTTTCTGTTGACTCTATTATTACCGCCGTTGGTATGGTTCAGGAGCTTTGGGTAATGTATACAGCAGTAATAGTTACAGTTGTTATTATGCTTTTTGCCTCTAAACCCATAAGTGAGTTTATCAGAAA
Organism: Chitinophaga pinensis; assembly: GCA_945869825.1. GTDB lineage: Bacteria > Bacteroidota > Bacteroidia > CAMBQF01 > CAMBQF01 > CAMBQF01. Next base: position 915 of record CAMBQF010000146.1, read on the forward strand.
ACATCCCTCATTTAAAATTCTGGCCTTATGCTTTTTAATGATGATTGGCGTTTCTCTGCTGGCTGAAGGGCTCCATTTTGAAATTCCGAAGGGGTACATCTATTTTTCTATGGCATTTGCGTTTTTAGTTGATGTAATTCAAATGAAAACGGTTAAGCATAAGTAGCTAAAACCCTACCCTACTTTTTGCTGCAACCACTCAGTATAGCTTATAACCTGCCCATCAGCAGCTTCGGGGTTTTTGATGAAATTATTTATGCGGATAAGCAACTTTTTATTATCTTTTAAGATGGGGCTTTCGGTAAGGTCTGATATGATAGACATAAACTCCTTTTCGCGGGCATAAGGCTCTTGTTTCAACAGGTCTTTGTAGTTCTTTTTAACCTGGTTTATGCGGTATTGCAGATAGTCGAAGTCGTTAGTTTCGTACCGCACAATAAGCTCTGCCACGGCAATTTTTAATTGTAAATCGGTAGCCGAATTGTTGTAGCCATCGGTTTGATACAACTCGTTAAAATAGCGTACACTCTGCCTGTAGTTTTGCTTGCCAAACCAAAGTATAGCAAGGTTTAACGGTACAAACAGGGCATAGAAATCGAGCTTCTTCAGGTTGGTTTGGGTTTGCATAAACTCTATCTCCTTTATCGCCTTATCGATATCAGTTTCAGAGTATATATTTACCATAGCATTGTAGTAAAAGAAGATGTATTTGTTGAAGAAGTTGGTGTAAGAAATGCCAGGCCCACCTGTTCCGCCAGACAGCGCGTCTTTTAATATCTTTGCCTGCGCTTTGGCCATATCAAAATTGCGGAGTTTTAGCAGCGCGTTAATACGGTATACCAGCATTTGCAGGTACATTTCTTTATGGCCTTTGGAAAATAAACTCAGCCGGGTAAAAGTATTTTGCGCATCGGCAACGTATTGCTCAAGGGCCAGGTAATCATGCTTTTGCAGCAGAATTTGTGTAACCGCGCGGAACATACCCACCATAAGGCGGGGGCTGGTTTCTACAGCGGTATTGTTGGCCGAATAGGTTTTAGTAATCTTCTCCAGCAGTTTCACAACAGGCTCGCGCCCTACAGAAAAATTCTGGCTAAGCTTAAGCCTGTGGCTAACTACGGCAACAATATCATCAATACGCCTAAACTCGGTAAGGCGCTCCTGGTTGGCTTTGCGCTTTTCTATATAACGCTCAGGGTCTATACCTGTAACCTCACGAGAGAGACGGATATACTCGCCATACACAATATCCAACAACTCATAATTCTCTGTCGCTTCGGCCTGCTTCTCTGCTTTTTTAAGAAAATATATAGCAGGCTGAAAAAGTCTTTTGCCCAAGCAATGGCGAGCCATTTGCAGGTGCTGGTAGGCAATGTTATCATTCTCATCAATATACTGCAAAACAAGGCTTTGGCTTAGCAAACCTATCAGTCGGTTTTTTAGGCGGTAAAATGCTGACGGGTTGCCCTTTGCATAAAGTTTATTTATAATTACCTCATCATTATACCCATCAGCGCTTTTGCGTATATAGTCAAACAGGGTTTCATCTTTACGCATATCATCCGACGCGTATTTTGAAATAAATAATTTGAAGTACCTTGCTTCTTCTTTACTAAGGGAAATAACTAACTCGTTTAATATTTGCATAGCTGAACGCGTAAGATTTTGATAAAAATATAATGTATAAGCCAAACTTCCAAATTACATTTGTATAAAGCCACGAAAGAATGAAATCCCGCTGCTCTATATACACCGCCACTGTACTGATGCTGTTAGCGCTTACACAAAGCCTTTCTGCGCAGGTGTTTACCCCCGTTATCAAAGTAGAAAACGTTGCGGGCTTACCCGACACATGTTATTTAGACAGCACCTACCAGGTTAGCTTTAATGTTGTTAACCTTACCCAAGGTAGCGTATACCAAGGCCCACTGGCTGTACTTTACAGCTATAACGACACAACCCAAATGCCGGGCATTTTGGTTGTTGCCGAAACCAACATTACCATATCGCCCCAAAACCCAATTAACTATATTGAAGATTTTACTTTTTATAGTGAATATTTTGTTTTGGGCGGCGGCATCACCACTGTAGTAGTTTGGCCTCAGGTAGGCTCGCCCACTGGCGAACCATTTATTAAGCAAGTACTATTAATAGACCTTAACGCTGTTGGATTTGATGAACGAAACACCAGCCCCGGCGATGTAAACTTATTCCCCAACCCGGCCAACGACAGATTAATTGTAGGTGCAAACGGGCTAAAATCAACGCTTGAACGGGTAAGAATTTTCAACCTATCAGGCCAGTTGGTTTTAGACACTAAAAACGAATCGGGCACCGAACAACACCTTAACCTCGACATTGCCAATTTAAGTAGCGGTGTTTATATTTTAGAAGCGGTTACGCCTAAAGGGGCTATCAGGAAGAAGTTTGTCAAATTGTAATTAGTTCGTAGTTGCTGGTTGTTAGTTGTTGGTCGCTTTCTATTCTTCTACATCCTATCCACCATCCACTAATTACTGATTCAAAGTTATCACAGGCGATGTAGCCACATTGCTTTTGTTGCCTGCACGGTCTACTACATAAATAGAATACGATACTGTTTCACTGGCTCCACCATTAAGTATAGGCGCGCCTGCCAGTTTAACATTCAGGTTGCCCTGTATGGCAACATCAGAACCCGATGGGGCCAACTGCTGCACACGGTATTTATACTCCACCTGGTTACGTCCGTCGGTTAAAAACAGGTTGTATGCATTAGGATTATTCTCACCCAAATCGCCATTGCCATCGCGGTAAAAAACAGTAAACGTAATGGTATCATTATAGGCCTGCGCATTGGTAGGCGACACGCTTGCAATTTCTATATAAGGCGTATCTTCCAGGGGCTTGTCTTTTTTACAAGCGGCAAAGGTTAGTATAGCAAACGCCGCAAGGGCGGTATAGTATTTTGCTCTCATTACTGTACAACAAAAGAGTAGTAATATTTATAGGCGTCATTCAGCTCGTTACGCGGAAATTCTGTGTCGTTGGTATGGTCACCATCATTTGCATAAATGCGGAAAAAATTGGTAACACCCGGGGTAAATGCAGAGGTATTGAACACCACACGCCAAAACTGGGTATTGCCAAAACTTAAGTAGTATGCCTGATAAGCCAGCGCACCATTAGGAAAACCGTTTACCTCCGTATTAAAACGCATTTTAACATTTTGCATATCGCTCATGGCTGTGCTATCATCGTTTATCTGGAATACAAACTGGTATTGCGTATTGGGTGCCAGAATAAATGAGTTGTAAGGTAAATCGTCTATACGATTGGTATCTACAACAACGTTATTCATGTTAAGACATAAATAATAGGTAATTTGTGGCTCCTCATTGGGCAGGGTAGCAATGGCACCGTCCTCGTTAGGCGCACCGTTCATTATCCAGGTGTTAATCTGGTTCATTTCGGTAGATGTAAGCGGCTCGGCATACAATGGCATGCGGCCAAGTACTTCATCATCGGTCACCAAACGCTCGTGCAGCCAGCTTTGGGCGGTATCGTATGGCTTAACGCGGTATTTAAAATAGCCTGTAGAGTCTTCTTTTATTAACTGGTGGTATACCAACGATAAATAGGTTGACTGTACCGTGCGGAAGTCAGGCTCAAAGTTACCATCGTGGCAACCAGGGTTAGCGCAGCGTTGAGAGAATATGTTGCGGTGCAACCCGGTTATGCTAAATGGGCTTACCGTATCGGTCGGCGGGTTAGTGTTGCCATAATCCACATTGTCGTAAGGGTTTTGCGGCTGGTCCTTTTTGCACGCCTCAAACGTAACAACACTAAGCATTGCAACAAATGCAAGGGTTATAAAAAATAATCTTCCTTTTTTCATGGCTATACAAATGCGGCTTGTAATGTTGAGCCTGGTAATGCAGCTTCGCCCGGAATTTCACTGGCAAAACCTAAAATATCAGCTATGGTTGGTACAATATCTATACTTTCGCCCTGCACTGCGCTAATAACCTGGTTTTGGTTTACCACGCTTGGCGGGCCAACCACCATACAGAAAATTTCGCGCGATTTTTGATCGCTGGTATGGTCTAAAGCATAACGACCATAAGCATCAACAATACTATTGGCTTGCAGGTTACGGCCATGCTCAGGCGCTATAATCAAAATAGTGTCATTAGCCATGCCCGGTGTGCTTTGTATGGTTTGCCACAGGTGCCATACAGCGTAATCGGCAATGCGCATATTAGCACAGTATTCTGTAAAGTTAGTATGGGCAATATCTACTCCCTGCATATTTACAACCATCAACTCTGGCTTGTATTGCTGAATAATTTTTTCAGCAAACAAAATATTGTAGCAGTCGCCATTCATATTTTGCTGACCTATGCCCCATGGGTTGTTTAAACTACCTTGGGCCACATCAGTATATGTACCTTTTAAAAACTGTTGCAGGTTGTAGTTGTCTTCTGCCGTGTTTACCACACCGGCATCACCAGAAGTATATTGGTTGGCAAAATTATTATTTAAAAAATCGCGGTAACCACTGGCTTTAGCCAGTTCGGCCTGGCTAAATTGTTTGGGGTTGCCCATAACGGTGCCAATGTTAGGGTCAAACATGGTGGTGGGCTGTACATAATTTGCGCCATAATCTGCACCATAGCCTGGAAATTTGCTATAGTTAAGCGCAGGGTATGGGCCCAGCTGGTTAGATACCCACCATGCATTTAGGGCAGTTTGCCCCGGCGAGTTGTGCTTGCGGTACAACTCAAATATGGTTGGGTATTCAGGGTTTGATTTAAGGTTCAAATCAACATCGTTATACCGGCCGGTAATGGCAGTGGTATGCCCGTTGTAGTGGCCTGTAGGGCCCTGTGCATAGCGGAACTCTTTGAACAAAGTGCCCTGCGTTTGCAAACGCTGCCCGCCAATAGGCAGGTTTGGTATAGCCCCTGCAATATCGGGCGAAATACTTTCATTGCCCACCAGCATATTAGGCATAATGTTACCCTCGGCTTTCTGGATACTCTCAAAATTACGCACCCCACCGGCAAATAAGCAAAACACCACATGGTTAGCTTTGCGGTTGCCACTAGCGGCAAACAAACGGCCCGATGGCAATATATAGGGCGCTGCAATAACACCTGCAGCGGCTAAGCCTGTTGTTTTTAAAAAATTCCTTCTTTTCATAATTCCTAGTAATAACGGTATTCGTCTGAAGTTAAAAACGCGTAGTATATCAACTCAGGCGTAATAGTCTGGTCGGCTTGTATAAGCTGTTTCATTTTCCACAATTCAAACTCGCCCGGCTCGCGGTTGTAGAATTTTTTGTAGGTATTTTTTACAAACAAATCCACATCGGCCAGCATAGCTTGTTGTGTTGGTAGTTGAACACCCGGCGCGGCTAACATGTTTTTAATAATGATGTCTTCAACCAGTTTTTTATCGCCAAAAGCCAGGTAGGCCAACGATAGCTTAGTTAAATATGCCTGAGGGATGGTGCTGCCATAAATATCAGAGTAAGCAATAGAAACAAACTCTGTAGTGGTTTTCACGTTGTTTTTAGATGCTGAATTTTGCACCACATCCACATCATCAACCCCAAAAAGGTATTCTTTTTTGCATGCCGTAAACAGTAGGGTTACTGAAACAAGTAGCAGTGAATATTTGAGTAGCTTTTTCATATTATAATCCAACATATTCGTCTAACGAAAGGATGTCCTTTTGTAATTGTTTGTAATCAGAATTGCTTTTGTAGCGGGTACCAAAATAGGTTTGCTCTGCCGATGTAGGCTCGCGGAAAAGGTAGCGGGTAAACAAATCGCGCACCTGACCTTCGTAATAATTATCGCTGGCAAAAAACAAGTCGGTGTACTCCTCTTTGCTGTCAACAATCTGAAAGAAAACCGTTGCCGGGAACCCATCAACGCATTTAATGCCTGCATCCAGCTCAGCCTCGGTAGGGTAACGGTAGAAGAAATTTTGAAACA
>CAMBQF010000147.1 GCA_945869825.1 Chitinophaga pinensis
CCTTCTTCCCTAAGCTCTTTTACAGCAGCTTTGATAGAACCAAACGTTCCACCCCAGCCTACCACAGCTACTTTGCCGGTGGTGTTTCCATTATCAACTTCCTGCAACGGGATATAGTCAGCTATCCTTTCAATCTTCTCCGCACGTAAGCGCACCATCAACTCGTGGTTTTCAGGGTCGTAAGATATGTTTCCTGTCTCATTCTCTTTCTCCAATCCACCTACGCGATGCTCCAGGCCTTTCACTCCCGGAACGCCCCATTTACGGGCCAGCTTCTCGTTACGTTTATAAGGCAGGTATTTACCGTTTACCTTATCGGCTTCCGTAGCAAACATGGGCTTAATCTCAGCCAATGCTTCAGCCTTAGGAAACTTCCACGGCTCGGTGCCATTGGCTATGTAGCCGTCAGACAACATAAATACCGGGGTCATGTGCTCTACCGCAATGCGGCAGGCTTCAAAAGTAGTATCAAAACAATCGGTAGGCGAGTATGCAGCTACAATGGCTACAGGGGCTTCGCCATTACGTCCGTACATAGCCTGGAACAAGTCGGCCTGCTCTGTTTTAGTTGGCAAGCCTGTTGATGGGCCACCACGCTGCACGTTGATAATTACCAAAGGCAACTCAAGCATCAAAGCCAAGCCAATAGCCTCGCCTTTTAATGCAATACCAGGGCCCGATGATGCTGTAACACCCAACGAGCCGCCAAACGAAGCGCCAATAGCAGCACATATGCCGGCTATCTCATCTTCCGCCTGGAAAGTACGTACACCAAAGTTTTTATGCTTTGACAGTTCGTGCAACACATCTGACGCCGGGGTAATTGGGTACGTACCATAAAACAATGGCAAGCCCGATTTTTTAGAGGCCGCAATTAAACCCAAAGCAACAGCCTGGTTACCATTCATACTGCGGTAAATACCCGGTTCTATCTGGGCTGCTTTTACAGTATAGCGGGTAGTAAACTCCTCGCTCGTATCGCCAAAGTGGTAGCCCGCTTGCAGGGTTTTAACGTTAGCCTCAACAATATCAGGCTTCTTGGCAAACTTCTGCTTTATAAACTCAATGGTTATGTCTAGTGGACGGTTGTACAACCAATACAAAAAGCCCAGCACAAACATGTTTTTGGTACGGTCAATCTCTTTGGTACCCAAGCCCGAACCTGTTAAAGTATTTCGGGTAATTTTGGTAACATCAAGCTTAACTACCTTATAGCCTTCTAAAGAGCCATCCTCTAATGGATTTACCCCCTCAGGGTATTTGGCAAGACGTAAATTTTTAGGGTCGAAACCATCGGTATTAGCAATGATAATACCGCCTTTTTTAAGCACCTTTAGGTTAGCTTTAAGCGCGGCAGAGTTCATTACCACCAGCACGTCGCACATATCGCCGGGGGTAAAAATCTCAATGCTGCCAAAATTCAACTGAAAACCCGACACGCCGGCCAGCGTACCTTGCGGGGCACGTATCTCTGCGGGGAAGTTAGGAAAGGTACTAATATCATTACCATACAGTGCGGCTGTATCGGTAAACTGGCTACCTGTAAGCTGCATACCATCGCCAGAGTCTCCGGCAAACAGGATAGTTACCTGCTGGCTTATTTCTTCTATTTTTTCTGCCATTTCGGGTTATAAATTACCGTGATGTAACAAGTTATTGGATATATTGTGCAAAGGTACTAAGATTGTTAGGTAAAAAGTAGTTAAAAACTATCAACTTACATAACCCTTTATTAACTATTTGCGTTCTAAATTGCTCCATCTATTAATGCCCTATGACGTTTACCAAATCCTTCGCTTCTATACTCCTTATACTGGTTGGTTTTAGCATTGCCAGTGGGCAAAACCCGGCACAGGTGCGTAAGCTTAAAAAAGAACTGGCTAAAATTACGGGCAGCAAAGAGTTTAAAACGGCAACCATTGGCTTTTGTTTGATGGATGTAGAAACAGGTAAAATACTGGTAGAAGAAAACGCCGAAAAGTCACTCATCCCCGCCTCTACCATGAAGTTGATTACCACCGGAGCGGGCCTGGCTTTATTGGGCGATACGTTTAGGTTTAAGACGGAGTTGGAATACATGGGCGATATAAAAAATGGAGAGTTGCATGGCCGGCTACTATTTAGTGGGAATGGAGACCCAACAATAGGTTCAAAAAGATGGAATTCTACTAATATTGATACTATTTTCAGTAAGTTATATGCCCCACTTAAATCGCTTGGCATTAAAAAATTCAAAGGGGATGTAATGACGCATAATCCATACTATTTAGATAATAATACGCCTCCTGATTATAATGTAGGTGATATTAAATATCAATATGGTGCAGCACCTTCCAGTATTAATATTTTTGACAATGTAGTAAATCAAAATACGGAATATGGCATTAGTCCTAGTTTATTAGATCCCGACCATGGCAAATTCTATTTTTTCATTGAAGATTATAAAGACGATAAATTAGATGAGGAAAACAATAAATACCCTTTTAACTTAATAGATAGCTTGGCACAAATAGAATACCAAGAAAATGTATTTTATAGGCCTGACGATGTATTTAGCACAGAAAACATATTTAGAATGTACGCCCAAAGCGCTCTGGTTAATTCAAATATTCTATTTACAAATGAATACCCACATAATACTCCTTTTGATAAAGACAAGAAAAATATATTAAGCTATTACTCTCCAGCCCTATTTGACATTACAACCAAGACAAACCATAGCAGCGTAAACCTGTATGCTGAATGTATTCTACGTGCAATAGGTATCCAAAAGTATGGCCCATCATCACTTGATAGCTCAATTGCTGTATCAAAACGCTTTTGGAAAAATGAAGTAGGCGACCTGCAAGGCCTACGCATGACAGACGGCAGCGGCTTATCGCGTTCTAACCTATGTACTCCCCTACTCTTTTGTAAAATGCTAACGGCCTATACCAAGCGCGATAACTTCGACTCATTCTACAGCACCATACCTGTAGCGGGTAAAGACGGAACAGTAAAAAACTTTGCCAAAGGCACCGCTGCCGATGGAAATGCGCATATAAAATCGGGCAGTATGAGCCGTGTTAAATGCTATGCCGGATATGTTACAGGTAAAAACGGTAAGCTTTATGCCGTATCTGTAATGTTCAACAACTTTGAACCTGATGTTACGGTAACTGCCGCCTGCGCCAACCTTATTGGCAAAGTAGCTGACCTTAAAGGCGGTAAACCTAAGAAAACTTTCGTAGTAAACAGAACAAGGTAAAGTCCCTCTCTCCTTCGGGGAGAGGGATTTAGGGAGTGGGGCCACTAAACAATCTATTGTTGATAACCATTGCCAACCTACCTTATATAATGCAGCCCTCAGCTTTATTTTTGTTTAGTTAAGCCCAACTATGGCAGCAGGAAAAAATAAATTTAAGGAAACCCCTAAAATAGAGGAAGAAGACCCGTTTGAGCCACAGCCCGAACCCAAGGCCAAAGCGCCTAAAAAAGAGAAGGTAAAACCGGCACCCAAAGAAAAATCGGGTCCTAATGGTATTGTGCGTTTTTTCACTAACGAGAAAACCCATAAAATTTTTGGCCTTATCCTGCTATTGCTTTCGGTATACATGTTCATCGCCTTTTCATCGTTTATGCTTACCTGGCAAAATGATATTAGCGAATTAGACCGCCCCCTTGGCGACATACTACTAAACCCTGAGGTTAAGGTAGAAAACTGGCTGGGTAAAATTGGGGCACTGTTTGCCAATCAGTTTATTAATAACTGGTTTGGTGTAGCTGCCTTTATATTCCCATTCCTGTTTTTTGTAAATGGCTTATACATTCTTACCAAAATAAAACTGGTACCGCTTACCCGCTCGTTGGCATACAGCCTGTTCTTCCTTATGTGGACGCCCGTAATGCTGGGCTTGATATTCCACACACAATACCTTTTTGTTGGCGGCGGTATGGGTTACTACATCAACCAATACCTTGGGTTAGTTATTGGCACAGTGGGTACTGGCATTCTATTAGGGTTCTCATTATTAGTGTTTGGCGTTATTGCTTTTAACATGAGTTTTAACCTGCCTAAACGCGAGCCTAAAGAAAGCAGCATCCCACCTATTGTTCCTATAGCCGATGACGAAAGCCCTTTTAAAGAAACTGCAGCCGTTCCTTTTGGGCACGAGGAGGTTACTGCTGAAGAAGCCAACGACCCGCGCCTGTTTGAGTTTGTAGTAAAAGAGAACGAACCGGAACGGAAAAATACTATTATACCTCCCGTTGTTCCTACCCCACCACCAACAACAGGCCCCGAGCTGGAACTAAACAATATTGATGCTTTTGACGAATCTCCTTTTGTTAATACCAAGCCAAGCGGCGATTTGGAAATGGAATTAAAAAACCCATTGTTTGATAGTAACGACGAGCCGTTGACTGATACCAGCCAGTTGCAGCCTTACGATCCAACGCTTGATTTATCAAACTACCGTTTCCCTTCGCTAGACCTTTTAGAAAACTATGGTGATAATAAGATTAAGGTAGACCGCGAAGAATTGGAAGGCAACAAAACCCGTATTCTTGACACATTAAAGAACTACGGAATTGAGATTGCCAAAATATCGGCTACCATTGGGCCAACCGTTACGTTGTATGAGATTGTACCTGCTCCCGGTGTGCGTATATCTAAAATTAAAAACCTGGAAGATGATATCGCACTAAGCCTTTCAGCCTTAGGTATACGTATTATTGCACCTATGCCCGGCAAAGGCACCATTGGTATTGAGGTACCTAACCAGAATACAGAAACGGTTGCCATGCGCACCATTCTTGCATCAGATAAATTTCAGAATACATCTATGGACCTGCCTATAGCCTTAGGTAAAACCATATCTAACGAAACCTTTGTGGTAGACCTTGCCAAAATGCCCCACTTACTTATGGCTGGTGCAACAGGCCAGGGTAAATCGGTGGGCTTAAATGCCATACTTGTTTCGCTGTTATATAAAAAGCATCCATCGCAAATTAAGTTTGTACTGGTAGACCCTAAAAAGGTAGAGCTTACCCTGTTTACCAAAATAGAGCGCCACTTTTTAGCTAAGCTGCCCGATACCGAAGAGGCCATTATTACCGATACCAAAAAGGTGGTACATACGCTAAACAGCTTGTGTATTGAGATGGACAACCGTTACGAATTGTTGAAAGATGCACAGGTGCGTAACCTAAAAGAATACAATGCCAAGTTTATTGCCCGCAAGCTAAACCCTAACGAGGGCCACCGCTACCTGCCTTATATTGTATTGGTGGTTGATGAGTTTGCCGACTTGATTATGACGGCAGGTAAAGAGGTGGAAACACCTATTGCCCGTCTTGCACAGCTTGCCCGTGCTATTGGAATCCACTTAATTATAGCTACCCAGCGCCCATCGGTAAATATTATCACAGGTACTATCAAAGCCAACTTCCCTGCCCGTATAGCGTTCCGTGTATCGTCTAAAGTAGACTCGCGTACTATATTAGATGCCGGTGGCGCCGACCAGCTTATTGGCCGTGGCGATATGCTTTTATCCACAGGTAATGATATGATACGCCTGCAATGTGCTTTTGTTGATACGCCTGAAGTTGACCGTATTTGCGACTTTATTGGCGCGCAACAGGGCTACCCAAGCGCCATGCACCTGCCTGAGTATGTACCTGAAGGCGAAGAAGGCGGCAAAGAAGCCATTGACCTTAGCGACCGCGACAGCTATTTTGATGAGGCCGCCCGTTTGGTGGTGCGCAACCAGCAAGGCTCAGCATCGCTTATCCAACGTAAGATGAAGCTGGGCTATAACCGCGCCGGCCGCATTGTAGACCAACTGGAAGCCGCAGGCATTATAGGCCCGTTTGAAGGTAGCAAAGCCCGCCAGGTTCTTATTAAAGATGAGGTATCGCTGGAAGATATACTTAGCAGCTTAAAATAGCACAGTTGCAACAAACCCCGTATTTATCAGGTTACTGTTTATCATTTAAAACGGTGTTACAACGATATTTACTATTTTTGGCATCCATTTTGAAATACCTATTACAAAACTAATAAAATGAAACGTTTTGCAACTATTATAGCCTTGTTTGTTATTGCTAACCTGGCTACCGCACAACCCTTAGATACTAAGGCCAAAGGCATTTTAGACCAGGTAAGTGCTAAGACTAAAGCATATAAAACCATTCGTACAGAAGTAGCTTATACACTTACCAATACCAAAAGCGGTGTTAAAAGCACCAAAACACTTAAGGTTTGGCTAAAAGGCGCTAAGTACCGCATTGACACTGGCGACCAGCTTATAATTAGCGATGGCAAATCGGTTTGGAAACACGTTAAAGGCGATGAGGAAGCTGAACTTAGCAACCCAGAGCCCGGCGAAGACGGTATTTCTCCATCAAATATGTTCAGTATATACGAGAAAGGTTTTAAATACAAATTTGTAAAAGAAGAAGTAAAAGCGGGTAAAACCATTTACATAATCGACCTATTCCCTTTAAAACCTAAAGAGAAAGATTATACCTCTATAAAAGTGCGTATAGATAAGGCTGCCATGCGCATTGTTAGTGCCGAAATGAATGGTAAGAACGGCAGCGTATATTCTTACTCCATTAAAACCTTTACCCCTAACGAAACCCTGAGCGAAGACCTGTTCATCTTTGATAAAGCCAAATTCCCAGGAGTTACCATTAACGATATCAGATAGGTTATAGGTTATAGGTTATAGGTTATAGGTTATAGGTTATAGGTTATAGGTTATAGGTTATAGGTTATAGGTTATAG
>CAMBQF010000148.1 GCA_945869825.1 Chitinophaga pinensis
CGTATTTGGGATACACGGAGAAATCCTGATAAATTAATCTTGTAAAGAAATCCCTGAGGCTGAAAAGTCTTGGGGATTTTTGTTGACAAAGGGGGATGCGGGGTTGTATCTTTGTAGCGACTCACCCCAACCCCTCTCCCGGGAAGAGAGACTAAACCTAATACCTACATTATGCCTATGAAAATTGCATGTACAAAACATTATCTTTTATTTACAGCGACAAGAGGATTTACCTCACTTAAAAACACCCCGTCAAAGCGTAGCTTTGACACCCCTCCTAAGAGGAAATAATCATCCGCTGAAAAGTAAACTATGATATTAATAATGGAGTTCATTTTGTTAAATTTTATTACAGCCGCAGGGTGTTGGGAGGTGAACTATAGTTGAAATAAAAAATACGTATTCAGCAACAATCCACTTAAACAAACACCTTAACTAAACCCGAAAAACGAAGGTGCGAAACACGTTGCAAAAACTTAAAATTTTACTACAACGGCAGTGGTTTCAGAGTTGTATTCAGGATGTTTTGAGCGATGAAATATATGATAACAAACCTTATCTGATAACCACAAACTAACAACCAGGAACTAAGAGAACATTTTTTCGCATATTTGTAGGCTGATGGCTGAAGAGCAAAATAAGAACAAGCGTAGGTTGCGTAAGCTGCTAAACCGGTACCGGTTGGTAGTTATGAACGATGATACGCTGGAGGAGCGATTCTCCCTATCGCTTACCCCCCTTAGGGTGTTTGTGGTAGCAGGTACGGGCGCTATCCTTATCATCTTTTTCACCACCACCCTTATAGCCCTAACACCGCTGCGGGAGTATATTCCGGGCTTTGGCGATGCGGGCGTACGCAGGGAGATGCTGGAACTTACACAGCGCGCCGACTCATTAGAGAATGCCACCAAAAACAACGATAAGTTTTTGCAGAATATGCGCAACATCATATCGGGCAAGGGCGGCAACAACAAAGACACCACCATAGAAAAAAGCAAGCCGATAGATTATAAATCACTAAGCTTTTTACCGTCGGCAGAAGATGCCAGCCTGCGCAACGAGGTGGAGAAAAACGACAAAAGCAGCTACATAGGCACTATTGGCAGCGATGGGCCTATAACTATGTCGGGCGTGTATTTTTATAGCCCCGTATCGGGTGTGGCAACATCGCGCTTTAACCCCGCCATACGCCACTACGGCATAGACATTGCCGCCCCCAGCAACGACCCTGTAAAGGCCGTGTTGGATGGCACCGTTATATCGTCGGAATGGACTATGGAATCGGGCAATACCATACAGGTGCAGCATAGCAGCAATATGGTATCGGTTTATAAACACAATTCAACCCTGCTGAAGAAAGAAGGAGAAACAGTGAAGGCCGGCGAGGCTATTGCACTGGTGGGCAGCAGCGGAGAGAACAGCACGGGGCCACACCTGCATTTTGAGCTATGGCACAACGGCAACGCCGTAAACCCGGCCGATTATATTAATTTTTAAGATTGAGATGGGAGTACTATCATACCTGGCTAAAAAAGTAGCCGCCACTACCGCCAAAAAAGTAAGTTTTGCCACCATGCACGCCAGAGAGAGCCAGCAAGGGGTTTTTAAAGAGCTGCTAAAAACGGGAAAGGCAACAGCATTTGGGAGGGAACATAATTTTAACAAAGTTAATAGCTACGAAGAGTTTAAGCAACACGTTCCGTTGGTTGATTATGAAGGAATGCGCCCGTATATAGACCGTATACTGGCCGGCGAAAACGATGTGCTATGGCGCGGCAAACCCATTTACCTAAGCAAAACATCGGGCACCACATCGGGGGTTAAATACATTCCCATTACAAAAGATTCGATATCAAACCAGATAGCAGGGGCACGCAACGCCTTGTTGCTGTATATACACGAAACGGGCAACGCCGCGTTTTTAAATGGTAAATTGATATTCCTTTCAGGCAGCCCAACGCTGGAAAAGAAAGGCGGCATATTGTACGGAAGGCTTTCTGGCATTGTAAACCACCATGTGCCAGGCTACCTGCGCCGCAACCAAATGCCCAGCTACGAAACTAATTGCATTGAAGACTGGGAAACCAAAGTTGATACTATTGTTGACGAAACCATCAATCAGGATATGACACTTATTAGTGGCATTCCGCCCTGGGTGCAGATGTATTTTGATAAGCTGATAGAACGCAACCCCGGCAAGCAGATTAAGGATATATTCCCCAACTTTTCGCTATACGTATATGGGGGTGTAAACTTTGAACCGTACCGTGCCAAAATGGAAAAAACCATTGGCAAACGGGTTGATTCTATTGAAACTTACCCTGCATCAGAAGGGTTTATAGCCTACCAAAATTCACAAAAAGAAGAGGGCTTATTATTGATTGTTGACGATGGTATTTTCTACGAGTTTATTCCCGCTGATGAGTTTTTTAACGAGAACCCTACCCGCCTACAACTTACAGAGGTAAAGGTGGGTGTAAACTACGCCATAGTGCTTAACACCAATGCCGGCCTTTGGGGCTATGTAATTGGCGATACCGTTAAGTTTATATCTACTGAACCGTA
This sequence comes from Chitinophaga pinensis, assembly GCA_945869825.1. GTDB lineage: Bacteria > Bacteroidota > Bacteroidia > CAMBQF01 > CAMBQF01 > CAMBQF01. Next base: position 2,566 of record CAMBQF010000148.1, read on the forward strand.
CAAGATTTTAGTTACCGGCCGCATTAAGCATTTTACCTCTGCCTTTGGCGAGCATGTTATTGCCGAAGAAGTGGAATATGCCCTTAAGCAAGCCTGCGAAACCTACCATGCCGATGTGGTAGAGTTTACCGTAGCACCGCAGGTTACACCTCCGCAAGGGGGGCTGCCCTACCACGAGTGGTTTATCGAATTCTCTAACCCACCTGCTGATATGGCAGCTTTTAGCGCCAGTATTGATGTGGCTTTGCAGAAGAAGAACACTTACTACAAAGACCTTATAACAGGCTCTATCCTTCGCCCGCTGGTATTAACATCTTTACAAAAAGATGCCTTTATAAACTACATGAAAGCCGAAGGCAAACTGGGTGGGCAAAACAAAGTGCCCCGCCTAAGTAACGACAGAAATATAGCCGAGAAGCTGGAGGGGTATAGCCTATAGCTTTTACCTCACCACCAGCTTAATAACCTCAGAGCCACTTTGCGTTTCAATATGCGCAAAGTATAAGCCCGATGAGGCGTTCAGATTAAACCTGTGGGTGCCTTGCTGGTAACGGTTGCTATACACCTGTTGCCCTGTGGCGGTGTATACAGTCAGCTTAACATCCTTATCGTTAGTGCGGATAAAGAAGTCGCCGGTGCTTGGGTTAGGGAAGATAGACGTTAGCTCAACAGGCTTAGTATCTAAGGCAGACGGTTGTCCTGTAATGTTGATGTTATCAAGGTACAGGTTGTTGCCATAATCGTTAACCCCAGCAAAACGGAATATAACGGTATCGCCAACGTAGCTACCCAGGTTAAGTACCTTTTGCAGCCACTGGTTGCAATCGGTAGGGTTAAAATAATCGTTGCTGGCGGTGGTTGTAAGCAGGTCTGTACCCTCGGCATAAAACAATTGGGTCCAGCTACTGCCGCAGTTGGTAGATACCTCAACCCGCAGGCCGTCGTTAGAACTATTGTATCCCGAGTAAGCGTAGTAATAACTTAACGAAGGGTTGATGATACCCGCCAGGCTAACGCGCGGCGATACAAGGTATGCCTCATCTCCCGGATGTTCTATGTAATAGTTCTCTGCCCGCATGGCTTTTCCTGCAGTACATAACGGACCGGCATCCACATCCACCAGTTGCCAGTCAAATGTTTGGGCTGAGTTTAACAAACGCCAGTTAGTAGCGGGGTAGTTAGCGGGCTCAAAATCCTGTGCCAGGTCTACCGTATCGGCACTATTAATGTAGGTTATGAAGGCGTTTAGCGTTTGGGTGTTAGTGCCATTAATATCAGTAACCTTAAGCGTTACGTTGTAAGCACCGGGAGCGTTGTAGCTTACCACCGGGTTTTGCAAGGTTGATGTTGCCGGGCTTCCTCCGGGGAATGTCCACTGCCAGCTGGCACCCTGGGCACTCATGGCCGAGTTATCAGCAAAGTGCACCACATTGTCAAAGCAATCAACAGTAAACTTATCGGCGGCAATTTGAGCCAATGGCGGGTTTATCTCAATAAGCGGTGCCTCGTGTATGCTGCGGTTGGTAGCATTCCAAACCAAACCCTGGCGGTAGTTTAGAAACAACTGTACCGAGAAGGTAGTGGCAGGCAAACCGCTGTTATACAGTTGCCAGTCGGCCATGCTGTTGTTGCGGTAGTATACCGCGCGGCGGGTGCCAATCCATACGCCACCGTCGCTGCCGCGTTGGTGCTCAATATGCGTAACACTCTCACCGTCTAACGATGTTGTTCCTGTATAGTTTGTCCACGAAGAACCACCATTAATCGATTTAAAAATACGGTAGCCTTCCAGTTCCGAAGGGTAATCGCCATACTGCGATGTACGCGCCAGCCAAACGGTGTTGGCATCGGTATCGCTAACGGCAATATCATAAGGCACCCAAGGCTGGCCATTAATTACACCCGTTGCGGGAGTTATGTTAGTCCAGTTTTGGCCACCATCGGTAGTTTTAAAAACATGCTTATCGTCCCACCAGTCGGCATAGGTACATACGTAGATAGTGTTAGGGTCTGTTGGGGCTATTTCTACTGATGTTACCTTCTCGCCAAAGTCGTGTATGGCAGTTGCTCCCGCGCCTTCGCCATCGCTTTTGTACAGCGAGTTTCCGCTGCCAAAATAAATGATATTCTGACTATGGGGATGGAACTCATAGTTGCTCGATTCGCCAATAATATACGTCATATTGGGCTGTACGGGGAACGAGCCATCTATCAACGGCACATTGCGGTTGCCCGATAGGATAGACTTACCATAATCGTGGTACACTTTACGGTCGTTGGCAAAGTTTACAAAGCCGCGTACATTGTCGCCGCCCATGCAGCTAAGCCAGCCGTTTTGGTAGGTGTTGTTGTCTTTTAGCAAGGTGCCGTTATGGTAAGTACCGCCCAGCATAACCTTGCCCGTACCTGCCGTAGCGCCAAAACCCCAAAAGTCTGTGCCCTCAATACCGTTCTGGCGACGGTTGGCGGTATCGCCACCCGATGTAGAATAAAAAAGGCCGCCATCGCTGGCTATCCATAGGTCGTTGCCAAAGTAGCGTATGTCATGTATATCAGCATGCACGTATGCTGGTTTTTCCGGATTGCTCCATTTTGCAGGGCAGGTAAAAGTAAATCCACCGTCGGTAGATATCCAGGGGTTTACCCCTCCAACATTTATGCGGTTAGGGTCGCTGTCCGATACATCCATCGCAAGGTCATAATAGTACTGGCCGCCATCGTCCTGCCCGGCATCGTCCCAACCCATAAGGTTAAGGTTATCGGGCGCAGGTGCACCGCCCGGCCCCTGGCCGCAGCAACGGAAGGTCCATGTAGCGCCCTGGTCGGTACTAACATATATGCCGTACAACCCGCTGCCCCCATTGGCTTCGCCGGTGCATAGGGCATATACATTGTTAGGCGCGGCCGGTGTAGTAGCAATCTCGGTACGCTTTTGTTCGGCAGGACTAACAGGGTTAGGCCATCCGTTTGTTATGGTCGTAAAGGTTAAACCGTTATCTGTAGATTTACGGAACAATGTTTTGTTGCCCGTTTGCTGTATAATGTACACCACGTTGTTGTTGGTAGGGTGCAATTCAATCTCCTGGAAATCGCCCGCAAATACCTGTGTCCAGTTTGCACCCGCATCGGTGCTGCGGTAGTAGCCTTGGTCTGATGTTAAAAAGATGATATTGGCATTGGTAGGGTCGGTAACAATGTCGCGCACATCGTGGTTTACGCTGTTAAACGTACCATCGCCCGTTATAACCCAACTGGTGCCGCCGTTGGTGGTTTTATACACCTTGCCAGCCCCGCCAAACAATACAATATCAGGGTTGGTGCGGTTTATCTCTACCGAGAAGATATAGTCCACCATCATATCCTTGGTAAGGCATACCCAGTTAAGTCCTTTGTCGGTAGTCTTCCAAAGGCCGGTGGTAGCGGTGCCCGCGTATAAAATATTGGGGTTGCTTATTGATTGTTCTATGCCGTATACATGCGCTGCACCGGGGGCGTAGCTTCGGCTGGCAGCGTCTTTATCAAAGTCGAAGGGGCCAATGCCTGTCCATACCGGTAGGCCACCTTTAGCCTTCCTGTTTTGCAGGTAGGTAGTCTGGTTGTCCATGCGCTTTTTATACTCTGCAGAACCAACAGGGTAAGCATAATCATTACGCGATATGGTGCGCATCCAGCGCTTGTAATATTGGGTATGCTGGTTCTTTATAAAACGGTGCGTTTTATAATAGCTGCGGTACTCAGCAGTAACCTTTCCCGGGTCGGGATTAGCCTCGTACATCAACTGTGCCCAGTGCGGAATGTTTTGGTTGTCTGCGTTTGCGTAACGCATTTCTACCTGCGCGGTTGCTGTGGTGCTGATAGCAAACAGCGCTACCATGCTTATTAAAAACTTTTGCATAGAATGGAATAGGGTAGTAAAGGTAAGGAAAAGAGGACGAAAACTCGAATACTTATCCGATTATTGAGATAACTTGAAATTTACTAAGTTTGCTATATGAAGATTACACGCCTAATACTTGGTAATTACCAACAGTTTAAGCATTTAGATATAGACTTAACCTATCCTAAGGGACACCCTAAACAAGGACTACCACTAGAAAAAGTATGTTTCATTGGGAAAAATGGTACGGGCAAAAGCACCATATTAAGATCTATAAAGGAATTTTTAAATAGTGACAAAACTTTACTTTCTAAAGG
>CAMBQF010000149.1 GCA_945869825.1 Chitinophaga pinensis
CCGTTCAGGCCGTTGTTGCCGTTTGCACCATTTATACCATTTGCACCCTGTGCGCCTGCCGGTCCTGTAGGGCCAGTTGCTCCTGCTCCGGTTGGGCCGGTAGGACCTGTGGGGCCACCTGAGCCTGATTGTGCCGAATATAATGCGTATGGTACCGACCATAATTGCATGGTGCCCATGTTTATAAATCCACTGCCAATATCTACCCTAATGTTTACATAATGATTGCCCGAGCTCCAGTTGATGCCGGGAAATGTTGGCGAACTGCCATTGCCAGTGGGGGTACCTTGCCCTATAACAAGGTTAAATAAACCAAACTGGTTGGTGGTAATGCCACTATGGGTTTCTTCATATTCAATAGCTAACGCAGGGTCTAAAATCTGCAACTGCACAATCATTTGCTGGTTGGCAATGATAAAGCCTTGGTTATCGCGGGCTACAGCCTGGTAATTAATACCCTGCGGTGGGGCCTGAGCCTGCAAGCTAAGAGAGAACAACCAAAAGACCACACTTACCAGTAATCGGAAAAAATCCCGTTTCATATGCTATAAAAGAGTATAATGATTGTAAAGATAGCAATTTCAGGGCAATACAGCATTAATTTTTGGTTACATTTTTTTAGCATTTGTCATCAGTAAGGTATAAGCTGAATAAATTTCAGGGTTAAAATGATACTTTTTTTATTATTGATGTTAAATTTTAGGGGGTAAGTTGTAAAAAAGTATACTTTTTGTACCTTTGACCCCATAAAATTACCCCCTAACCTCAAAATAAATATACAAATGAGCTTTTTACGCACATCAGCCTTACAGGATTTGTTAAACAGGCCTGCATCATCTTCGCTTGCCGAGCCTCAAAAAACATCAGAGTACTTTGGCACTAACGTTTTTGGCCGCGATGCCATGCGCGAGTATCTTGCTGAAGAAGCTTTTAACGCTGTACAAAACGCTATAACTTACGGCACACAAATTGACCGTGGTGTTGCAGACTTAGTAGCTGCCGGTATGAAAGCCTGGGCTTTGGCCAAAGGCGCATCGCACTACACACATTGGTTTCAACCATTAACAGGTGCTACCGCCGAAAAACACGACGCGTTTTTTACCCCGCTTGATGGTGGCAAAGCCATAGAGAAATTTGAAGGCGGCCAACTGGTTCAACAAGAGCCCGACGCATCAAGCTTTCCTAACGGTGGTATACGTAATACATTTGAAGCTCGCGGCTATACTGCCTGGGACCCTACATCGCCGGCATTTATTATAAATGCTACCTTATGCATCCCTACTATATTTGTATCGTACACCGGCGAGGCGTTAGACTATAAAACCCCTTTGCTAAACGCTCATGCCGCTTTAGATAAAGCCGCTGTTGAGGTTTGCCAGTATTTTGATAAAAACGTAACCAAAGTGGTTGCTACCCTTGGCTGGGAGCAGGAATACTTTTTAATTGACCTTGGATTTTACTACGCCCGCCCTGACCTGATGATGACAGGCCGTACCTTGTTTGGCGATTCGCCAGCCAAAGGCCAGCAGTTAGAAGACCATTACTTTGGTTCTATACCTGACCGTGTCGCAGGCTTTATGCAAGATCTTGAAACTGAATCGTGGAAACTGGGTATACCGGTTAAAACCCGCCACAACGAGGTTGCCCCCGGCCAGTTTGAGCTTGCTCCTGTATTTGAAGAAATGAACCTTGCCATTGACCATAACCAGCTGCTTATGGATTTGATGGAGAAAATTGCCCGCCGCCACCACCTTAAAGTGCTATTGCACGAAAAACCTTTTGCAGGCGTAAATGGCAGCGGTAAACACAACAACTGGAGTATGGCTACCAACACAGGTAAAAACCTGTTAAGCCCGGGCAAAACGCCTAAAACCAACCTTCAGTTTTTAACTTTCTTTATTAACACCATTGCTGCGGTACATAAGCATGCCGACCTGCTACGTGCAGCTATTGCCAGTGCCGGTAACGACCACCGCTTAGGTGCTAACGAGGCCCCTCCGGCTATTATATCAGTATTCTTAGGTACTCAACTATCAAAAGTGCTTGATGATATTGAGATGAAGGTGAAAGAAGGCAAAATGTCGGCCGAGGCTAAAACCGATGTTAAATTGAACATTGGTAAAATACCGCAGATTATATTAGATAACACCGACCGTAACCGTACTTCTCCGTTTGCTTTTACCGGCAATAAATTCGAGTTCCGCGCGGTAGGTTCTTCAGCCAACTGTTCAGCATCTATGATGGTTTTAAACACTATTGTTGCCGACCAGCTTATTCAGTTTAAAAAGGATGTAGACTCGTTGATGGCGAAGAAGAAATATGACAAAGACGAAGCCATTTTACATGTACTACGCGATTATATCGTAGCTACCAAAGCTATACGTTTTGAAGGTAATGGTTACGGTGATGAGTGGGTGAAAGAAGCTAAAAAACGCGGTTTGTCTAATCATAAAACCACCCCTCCGGCATTAGATGCTTACGTAAGCAAAGACGCTAAAAAACTATTTACTTCACTGGGTATTATTTCTGAGCGCGAGCTTGAAGCCCGTTTCGAAATCAGCCTTGAGCAATATGTTAAAGCTATCAATATCGAGAGCCTTGTTATTGAAGATTTAGCCTTGAACCAAATTCTTCCGGCAGCCCTTTCTTACCAGAGCGATTTGTTGAACAATGCATCAGGTTTATTAGATGTTTTTGGCCCATCAAAAGGTAAAACTCTGGCGGCTGCCCAGTTGCAGTTAATAGAGAAGATGGCTAACCACATTAATGCGGCTAAAACTAATATTGATGCCATGGTTAAAGAGCGCGAAAAGACCGATAAACTGGCTGATGCGCACAAACAAGCTGCTGCATACTGCGATAAGGTAAAACCTTACTTTGAAGCTATCCGCGAGAATATTGATGCATTGGAGTCTGTTGTTGAAGACAGCCTGTGGCCATTGCCAAAATACCGCGAGATGTTGTTCTTACGCTAATAGTTAACTATAGATTATTACACTTACAGCCTCTCTCTTCTAATGGAACAGAGAGGCTTTTTATTTAAAATTAATAACTACGAACAGCCAACTACTAACTAACAACTAAAATGGCACGCAGAAAAAAATTCGGCTTAATAGCGTTTATGATATTGGTGGCATTAAGTATTGCCGCGGCGTTTTACCCCAGTGTGCACCCCAAGCCACCCGAGGGTTTTCACTTTGATACAGGAACCCTTGCCTGGATGCTTTCTGCATCGGGCCTGGTGCTATTGATGACCCCCGGCCTCTCGTTTTTTTACGGCGGCATGGTTAAACCAAAAAATATTATCTCCACCATGTTGCAAAGCTTTGTGGCCTTAGGTGTTATTAGTATTATATGGTATACTGTAGGTTTTAGCCTTGCCTTTGGCGACAGTATTGGTGGCATTATTGGCAACCCGCTTACGTTTTTGTTTTTTGATAATGTAGGTACCGCCCCGCACCCTGTAATGGGTTCTGCGATACCGTTTGTGCTGTTTGCGGCTTTTCAGCTAAAGTTTGCCATTATTACGCCGGCACTTATTACAGGCTCGTTTGCAGAGCGTGTGCGCTTTTGGGGCTACCTTGTTTTTATCTGCCTGTTTAGCATATTTATATACGCGCCCCTTGCCCACTGGACCTGGCACCCCGACGGGTTCCTTTATAAAATGGGTGTGCTCGATTTTGCCGGCGGAACTGTAGTACACATTTCGGCAGGCTACGCGGCGTTGGCAGGCGCTGTGGTATTAGGCCGCAGAAAATCGCATATTGAGAAAGAAGAAGAAAAGCCAGTTAACATTCCCTACGTTTTGTTGGGTACCGGCCTGCTTTGGTTTGGCTGGTTTGGTTTTAATGCAGGCTCATCGTTAGAAGCAAATATACTGGCTGTTGAAGCCTTTATCAATACCAACCTTGCATCAGCATCGGCAATGATGGCATGGATATTATTAGATGTTGCAAAGGGTCGTAAAATAACCGCTTTGGGCGCTTGTATTGGTGCGGTTGTGGGCCTGGTAGCTATTACCCCCGCAGCAGGTTTTGTTACTTATGGCCCCAGTATTTTAATAGGCGTTATAGCATCTGTAGCCAGTAACTACGCTGTCCATTTTAAAAACACCAAAGCTACGCTTGACGATACGCTGGACGTTTTTCCCTGTCACGGTTTGGGTGGTATTGTAGGGATGATTTTAACAGCAGTGTTTGCTGTAAAAGGCGGCCTTATAACAGGCGAAACTACACTGTTTTTTAATCATCTAATAGCCTTGGTTATTGTTTCGGTATTTACTTTTTGTGGGTCGTGGGTGTTATATAAAATAACGAATATGATAACGCCGCTAAGGGTTTCAGAGCGCGATGAAGAACGCGGCCTTGACATCTCTCAACACAACGAGAGTATTTTTGAGGAAGAGTTGGTGGAGTTATAGGTTATCGGATAACAGTTATTTTTTAACACTAAAAGCATTTATAGTATCAGGGTAGCTCATTACCATTGATGCACAGCTAAAAACTATCCAATGCCCTGAGAAGCCCCGTGTAACAATAGATTGATAGTATAGGTATTCTTCTTTTGTTATAGAACGTATAAAGCTCCCATGGTTGTGTAAATAATATCCCGAAGCGTTTTCAGCTACTGTATATGGCATTGTATTGATAAACCATACAAAATTTATCAATGCATAAACAGCACAAACAATCAACAATACAGTAAGCCAAACTGGGGCACCACCATATATTTCTTTCATCTTTAAATTTCTGCCCAATGCATTTTGTTTTTTGGCTAATGCAATGGCATTAGGTGCAAAAACCGCTATAGCACAAAAGTGAAATACAAAGAATAGAAAGCTGTCGGGGCTTATGATATTAAGTTGAAATACAGCAGATAAATGTGCTAAAAGAAATATAGCAAAAAACCCGGCAGAAATAATATAAAGTGGTTTGCTCTTCAAGATAGAAAGCCGATTTACCTTATCCTATCGGCACTGCGTACCAAAGCTTCGTCTTTTTTAACGCCGCGCATAGCCAGTATGGTAAACAGTATACCACCAATAGGAAAGAACATAGCCGGGGCAACAGATGCAGCATCGGCAGCAGTAGCTCGGGCGGCATCAAAAGATAAAACACAAACAACCAGCAGGCCGGCAAGCAATAGCTGGTTTACACGGGCCAGCATAATTTGCAGCTTGCGGTTTTTAAACTGGAATATAGTAGCCAATGGCAGGCCTATGGTAGCGCCGGCAAGCATGCTAAGCACAAGGCCGTATGCCACACCCGATGTCAGGCGGAAGGATACGTTTTCTGTTAAAACCTGCACACTGTAAAAGGGAAAAGCAAACATAAGGCCCGAAAAAATAGCCGCTAAAGCAAAGTAAACTGATTGTATTCGCTGGATCATAGTAGTTGTTGTTATTGGGGGCAAAGATACTGAAAGTATTGATTTCACTCACTACCTGCACTTATAAGCCTGCAAATTTGGTATTATTTACAACAAAAATTTGGAAACTACGTTAATAAGGTTGTATTATTGCCTTGTCTTACCTGCGGGAGTTTAACCTTAATTCCCAATCTGCAAGTAAAAATACCCTAAAGTTCTCCCCCTCCCTTATTTACCCCCATTTACCCTGATTACGTATAACAATACATATAAAACGCATTTTAATGTTTGAATTAAACGAACTGAAATTAAAACTGGTTGGCGAGTTGCGAACCATTGCCAAAGACCTTGGGATTGAAACGAAAGACCTTAAGAAGGACGCAATTATAGAGGCTATTACCAATAAACAACAAGGTGGTGCTACCTACACCGCACCGGCCGCCCCGGCAGAAAATACCCCGGCGCCACAACCCCAGGCCGAAGCGCCAAAAGCAGAAGCCCCGGCTGAACAAACCCCTGCTAACAATACTACCAACGGCATACGCAACAACAGCGGCAATGGCCATAACGATAACCGCAACGGTAATGGTAAACGCAAGCGTTTGGTTGATGATAAAGCATTATCGCTAACCAACGAAGAGCCTGAACCTGTTGTTGACCCTGTGGCCGAAGCACAGCCTGTAGCACAGGTTGAAGCCGCCCCCGTAGCAGAGGAACCAAAAAATGATAACCCTAATGCTGCCGATACAGTTAATACCCGCGCGCCGGTAGAAGGCAACACGGCTACTGTAGAAACAACGAAGGCTATTGTAGAAGGCAACACTACTACCCCTGCTGCTGAAAATACTACAGCACCCGCAACAGAAAGCACACAAGGTGGCGAAAATATTACGCCCCAGCAAAACCAAAACCAGCAACAACAACAAACGCCTCAACACCAATACCCACAGCAACGCGAGCAGCGTTTTCAGCGCCCGCAGCACGAAAAAGGCCAGGGTGGTGGTCAGCAACGCCCTTACGACAACCGCAACCAGCAAAAAGAACCACCAGTTGAGTTTGACGGAACGGTAGAAGCAGAAGGTGTATTAGAGGTGCTGAACGATGGCTACGGCTTTCTTCGCTCTTCAGATTATAACTACTTAGGCTCTCCTGATGATATTTATGTATCGCAGCAGCAGATAAAATCGTATGGCCTTAAAACCGGCGATACTGTGCAATGCCTTGTACGCCCGGCGCGCGAAGGCGAAAAGTACTACCCTGTATTTAAAATTTTAAAAATCAACGGTTTAGAGCCTCATGTGGTCCGCGACCGTGTTCCGTTTGATTATTTAACCCCGCTTTTTCCATATGAGAAATTAAAACTTACAGGCCACCCTCAAAGCTCA
>CAMBQF010000150.1 GCA_945869825.1 Chitinophaga pinensis
TGAGCAATTGGTATTAGAGCCGCGCAGTTATAATTTACCTGAGGAGAGCATTATCTTTAATACTTTTAGTATACCGATTTATTTTAAGTACAATTTAAGAAGACCTAGGTGGAATTTTTTTGTTGGCTTGGGAGTTGAATATAATAATGTTTTTGGACATGGATTTAAAGAAACATATTATAATAATGGGAATGAATTAACAGATAAACAAACAGAATATTATCTTGAGCACTATATTTCCGTACTTATTAGTTCAGGAGCTTCTTATAAGATCAATGATAAAATTAATATTGGTGTTGAACTAAGGCATGCTCCTTATATTTTTGGGACTGATTATAATATTGCCCCGTTTAATTCTTTTTTTAGCAGTTACTTAAACACTACTAATCTTATGTTTTCGGTATCGTTCAAATTGGGCAAAAAGCAATTAGAATAGAATTAATATCTTACCACAAAATTTCTATCCCTTATACGCTGCACGCTATCCCCTATAATGACCCTCACTTGTACCATAGATCGCTACGAAAGCAACAAAGACAAAACCAGTTGGACGTTTATTATTATTCCGGCGGCGGTAGCTAAGCAGATACATGATAATAAAAAAGGCTTTAGGGTAAAGGGTAAGTTGGATAATTACGCCATTGAAATGGTATCGCTATTACCCATTGGTGAGGGCGATTTTATGATGCCCCTGAACCAAAAAATGCGCAAAGGCATTGGCAAGGGGAGTAGGGGAGTGAAGGTAAATGTTGAAATAGAACTGGACCCGCGCGTGCCCGAACTATGCGAGGAGCTACTTGTGTGCCTTGATGATGAACCGAGGGCCAAGGAGACGTTTGATGGGTTTACGGCTAGTCACCAGCGGTATTTTAGCAAGTGGATAGAGGACGCCAAAACCATTGAAACCAAAACCAAACGCCTTACCCGCGTTATTGATGGCCTGTCTAAAGGCTGGGACTATGGGCTGGTGTTGAGGGATGGTAAAGTGAGGGAATAGGGGCTAGGTTCTAGCTTCTAGGAATAATTTGTGAGAAATTGCTAACCCCTAGCCCCTAAAACCTAGCACCTTTTATGGAATACTCACAACCGTTGCATCTTGATTGAGAACAATCAAGGTTGGGTATGAGGAAGCTATTTACTATTAACCGAAGTGTTACTGTTAAAATTGATGAGCCTTGCAGCGAGGATTGGGCGAAAATGCGCCCTGTGCAAGGCGGTAGGCATTGCGATGTGTGTGCTAAAAGGGTAACAGATTTTTCGGGGATGGGCAGCGCTGAACTGGCAAGGTTTGCTAAAGCTAACGGTAAGCTTTGTGGTCGCATAAGCAACGATTTATTAAATAAACCCCTGCCAATAGAGCAACCTACAAAAGGAGGTGTGTTGGGCTTGTTTCTTCGCGCGGCGGTGCTGGTGGGTATAACCTCATCGGTACAGGCTAAGGCGGCACCGGCGTATACTATTCACCATAATAATAATATACCTGCTGATGAGCCTACGGTCAGGGATATTAAGGTTGTGGTGAAAATAACAGATAAGGCTACAGGTAAACCGCTGCAATTTAGTAGCGTTAGGGTAAATCAGGGCACAGTTATGTGGAGCGATGGTTATACCGATTCGAGCGGCTATATAGTTGTAGACAGGAAGATTGAAAACCCTAATGACAGCCTGGTTGAGGTTGTTGTTAAAAGTCATTTTTACCACGATAAAACGGTATCATTATCAGTTGACGATAATAACCGGTTTGATGTAAACATTGAATTAGACCGTGTTGATATTCCTGCTAACGTTGTGTATGGGGTTGTTGGTGAGGGTAAGCAGTACGATGAAAATACTTTAGGGGCTATACTTTTTGGTAAAAACCGCATTGAAGTTTTTGACCATCCCGAGATTGGCGTTGATGTAAATAGCTTAGGCGAGTATAAACTTGTGTTGCCTGATAGTATGCTGGGTAAACGGGTGTATATAAACCGTGTATCAAATGGAAATATTATACATACCGATGGTATAACTGTTGCTGAAGAGGCGCAGCGGTTAGATTTTATTGATTATCCTTATTCAGGTATATTTTTTCCTAATCCCGAAATTATTACAACGGGAGGTCCATCTATTATCACATACAAATGGGAGTGGAATCCTATTGTCAGTATTAGTGGTTTGCCTTATATAGTTGTAACACAAGTAAACTGGACGGGGACTGAGCTGTATGTGCGTGTGCCATTTACCCGCCGCAACCTGCCACTATACAAAAGCCATTGGTTTAGGAGTGGGAACGAGTCGTGAGTTTTGGTTAGGAAATAATTAACAACAGCGTGTAAGTATATCTGTAAAATTACACCCTTTGGTAAGCAACTATTTACCACCTTTGCGGTTAGATAAGGAAACGATAGATAATGAAATTCGAAACTATTCAGGAGAGGGAGATATCAACCGATAAGAAAGATGTTGTAGTAAGGTTAACACCAGAAACCGAAGCCGAAAGAACGATGTTGGAAATAGGTGGAGATGAATTAAGCAGCTATTTTGTATCAGTGCACAACGCGTTGGCTATTGTTGATGCACGAAACCCATTCTATAAATTTACAGTAGCTAAAGCGTAGCTTTAAATTAAAAGTGAAAAACGAAAAACGAAAAATTCGTGTTTTTGCCGAATGTAAATTTTCAGTCAAATTTTTCTCATTACTGATAACTCATAATTGATAACTGTTAACTTTGCTGCTATGTTGAAAGCTACCGTTAACGGAAAACAGTATACTATAGAGCCTGATAAAGCCAACCCATTCAAGGGTTTGGTAGAGGGTATGGCTTACGAACTGGACACTACAGGCGCCGCAGAAACAGGCATGAGTGTGCTTTACAATCACAAATCGTACACGGTAGTATTAACCAAGTCTGACAAAGAAGCCAAGCAATACACCCTGCAAATTGGCACTAACAAATATGAAGTAACACTTAAAGATAAACTAGACGACCTGCTGGCTGGTATGGGCCTTTCGGCAGGTGCTGCTGCTAAGCTTAATAACATTAAAGCCCCTATGCCGGGGTTGGTAGTAAATATACTTGTTGCAGAAGGCGATACCATAGCCAAAGGCGATGCCCTGCTGGTGCTTGAAGCGATGAAGATGGAGAACATCATCAAATCGCCGGGTGAGGGGGTAATAAAAAAGATAAATATCAACAAAGGACAGGCCGTAGAAAAGAATCAAATTCTTATCGAGATACACTAAAATTCAAAGCCAAACGGTCTACCTGTTCAAACAATCTAGCTATAGAATAGATTTCTACCTAAAAAAATAACTTTTTAATTATTTGTGATGAAGATAGCCAAATGGCTTACGGGCGGCTTGGGCTGGGCTTTTGGTGGCCCTATAGGCGGCTTGCTTGGATTTATTTTGGGCGCGTTGATAGACGAAGCTGCCGATGATGATACTCCGCGTGTTGGCGAGGGTAATAATCGTGGAGGCCAGCAACAGCAGCGTACCCGTCAGGGCGACTTTGGGGTTAGCCTGGTGATACTTACGGCTGCCATGATGAAGGCCGATGGTAAGGTACTAAAGTCGGAGCTGGACTATGTGAAGAGCTTTTTTGTACGGTCGTACGGAGAGGCTAAGGCACAGGAACTGATATTGTTGTTGAGGGAAATGCTTAAGCAGGATTTCTCGCTGCGCGAAGTATGTATGCAAATACGCAGTTACATGAGTTATGCCGAGCGTTTGCAGCTGGTACACTTTTTATCGGGCCTGGCTGAGGCTGACGGCGACGTGAATGCGTACGAAACAGACACCCTGAATAAGATAAGATATTATCTGGGGGTGAACCAAAATGATTACCAAAGCGTTAAAGCTACATATAGCCATTCTGTAGAAAGCGATTACCTGATACTGGAAATTGCATCAACCGCTACCGATGAGGAGGTTAAAAAGGCTTACCGCCGTATGGCAATAAAGTACCACCCCGATAAAGTTGCCCATCTGGGCGATGATGTGCAGAAGGGTGCAAAAGAAAAATTTCAGCGCTTAAACCAGGCGTATGAGAATGTAAAAAAACATCGCGGTATAAGCTAAAATGCTAAATGCTGCGTTTTGTGTTTTTTGGATATTGATTATTTATATTTTTACCGCCCTTTGCTATAGCGCAATCGGACTAGTATTTAAAAAATTATTTATATTAGTAATACCTTTTAAAGGGATTTATGGAGAATTTGAATGAGAATGCCCTAAACAACGGCGAAAACGAAAACCAGCCTGTGGAGAATGTAGAAAACGCAAACACTACGCAGCCTGAAGTTGACGAAACGCCAGTTGAACCTGAAGCGCAGGCAGAGCCTGTGGCTGAAACGCCCCCCGCTGCATCTGAACCTGCTGAAGAGCCGGCGGCTGAGCCCATGGTAGCCCCCGAACCGGGAGAAAGCTACATATCTGAAGCTGCTGTGCCCGAAGTAGAACCGGTAGAAAATACCGAAGTGGAACAAGCCCCGCAAACCGATGAGGAAATTGCCGAGCACCACATTGAGCAAATCAACTATGCCACCCTTAACAAAGAGCAGCTTATTGATGAACTGGCTAAATTGGTAGAGCAAGCCGATGTGAAAACATCGCGTGTGAAAGTGCGCGTTATCCGCGACTTTTTTAACGATAGCCTTAACAAAGAGAACAACGTATTGCTTGTTGACTTTTTGAACGGTGGAGGTATGAAGGAGGAGTTTACTCCGCCTGACAGTCCGCTAAAGGATCAGTTTGACACGCTGTATGGCAAATTCCGCGGATTGGAAGCGGAAGAACGTAAGCTGCGCGATAAAGAAATGAATGCCAACCTAGCTACCAAAAAAGATATTTTGGAGCAGTTGCGCACCCTGATAGAGAATGAGGAAAACGACCGCAAGGTATTTGAACGTTTTCACGAGATACAAAATAACTGGCGCCAGGTAGGTAACATTCCTCCGGGCGAGGTTGCGCACATTTGGCGTACCTATAACCACTACACCACGCTTATCTACAACCATATCAAACAGCACCGCGAACTGCGCGACCTTGATATGAAGAAAAACCTGGAGCTGAAAACCGAACTGGCCCAAAAGGCAGAGGAGTTGATAGCCGAACCATCTGTTAAAAAAGCTATGGATGGCATTAAAGGTTTGCAAAATGAGTGGAAACAAATAGGCCCTGTGCCAAAGGCGCAAAGCGACGAGATATGGAACCGTTTTAAAGCGGCATCAGACAAAGTATATGAGCGCCGTAACGAGTATTTTGGTCAGCTACAAGAGGTTCAGCAAAAGAACCTACAGCTTAAGCAGGCCTTGATTGAAAAGGCTGAAGAGCTTGCTGCTAAAGATGTATCATCAGCTAAAATAGCACAGGAGCTTACCAACGAGGTAAACATACTTACCGATAGCTGGAAGAGCATTGGCTTTGCTCCTAAAGAGCATAACGATGAGATTTGGAAACGTTTCAGAGGTGCTACTAAGGTATTCTTTGATAAGCGTGATGATTTTTATAAAGACATTAAAAACGAACAGCACAACAACCTGAAAAAGAAAACAGATTTGTGTGTGCAGGCAGAAGCATTGCAAACCAGTACCGATTGGAAACGCACCTCTAACGACCTTATCCGCCTGCAACAGGAATGGAAAGCCGTTGGTCCAATACCTAAGCGCTACAGCGATAAACTATGGGTACGTTTCCGCGCGGCATGCGATGCGTTCTTTAACAGTAAGCAGCAGCACTTTGGTTCAATGGCTGAGAGTGAGGGCGAAAACCTGGTTAAGAAAAACGATATTATTGCCCGTATAGAGGCTCTTGAAGCAGGTGGCGATGCTAAGGCAATACTGGGCTCATTAAACGAGTTACAGAACGAGTGGGCTGCTATTGGACACGTGCCTATGAAAGAGAAGGACGGCCTTTACAAGCGTTACCGTGCTGCATTAGATGCCAAGTTTGATGGTTTAAAATCTGCAGGTGCTGAGCTTAACTCTATGCGCTTTAAAACTAAGGTTGATGGTATGGCTGGTTCAGGGTCTAACGATGCATTGCGCAAAGAGCGCAGCCATTGGATGAACAAAGCCAGCAAACTGAAGAGCGACATCATCACACTGCAAAACAACATTGAATTCTTTGCCCGTTCTAAAAATGCTGAAGAGCTTCGTAAAAACGTAGAAAGCCAAATTGAGTCGGCTAAGAAAGAACTGAAAGAGGTAGAGGACAAATTGAAAATGTTGAGGGAAGCAGGAGCGTAATAGCTTCCAGGTGTTAGGTTCTAGCTTCTAGGAATGAAATAATTAATAGCCTCTGAGAAATCAGGGGCTTTTTTTATAACGAATAAAATAATATCCAAACCCCTGCGTTATAGACCTACCAAACGAGCTATAATGGAAGCGCACAAAATACCTTTAAAACTGATATTCAATTATTTAGTTAAAGTATTGGGCCTTGTTGTGCTGGCACCATTGGTATTGTCATTTCTGGTTAAAAGCCCCGCAGGCATGTCGCCGCTGGTGCTAATGGCCCTATCGGGTGGCCTGGTAGCGTTTATGTTTATCTACGTTGCCTACATGCTAATCATCGAGATATACCGCTTTAATTGTGATGTGTTTGAAATAAAAACACTGGTATCGGTTCTGCTATTGCTAGTTACTATGCTTACCGCCCATGTTCTGTTGGTTTTCTGTTTCGATGGACAAGGCTTTCAGCCTGCGGTAATGCCTT
>CAMBQF010000151.1 GCA_945869825.1 Chitinophaga pinensis
TTTTACTTTAATATGCTCACTTTGATAATGCCTTAATTAAAATTTATGATATGAAAATCTGGAAAGTTGATTTTACACCCTCCGATTTGAATGGCGGATCGGTAGGAAATATGGGTGAGCATTTAGGGATAGAATTTACACAGGCAGGAGATGATTATTTGGTTGCTACAATGCCCGTTGATCATAGGACAAAACAACCTGCAGGGATATTACACGGAGGCGCATCTGTTGTATTGGCAGAAACGCTAGGAAGTGTAGCATCTCACCTGGTTATAGATTTAGAAAAGAACTACGCAGTTGGCTTAGATATTAATGCCAATCATTTGCACGCTGTTAGCAGCGGGTATGTAAAAGGCATTGCCAAGCCTATACATTTAGGGCGTACAACACATGTGTGGGAAATAAAAATATATAATGAAGAAGGTAAAATAACCTGCATCAGCAGGCTTACAATGGCAATATTAACGCGGTAGTATTTGCTTATTAAATAATATTTCACGTTTGTCTTCATTATCATTAATTATAGAATTGATGATTTCAGCAGATATATTGGTCCAACATGTTTTCATAAAATCGCAGGCGTAAGGTTTAAAGCATTGGCTACCTATTTTTATTTCGGGTGGTACCGGTGCAGATAGCATATCAATCTGCTGTTGGCTGCTTTTTTCTATATCTCTTTGCCTCTCTGTAGCAATATTAGTTATATCTTTTATAACAAATAAATCAGCAAGTGGTACATCATTATTGTAATCCTCAAGGTTATGGGTTGGATATACTATAAATATATTACTAATGGTATAGCCCGCCTGATTAATTACATAATATTGAAAAGCGGCATCGAGTAAATGCTGCTCTTTAACACTGCGGGTGTTTTTAACTTCGTATAGGTTTAGCGACCCATCAGTACTAACCACTATATCCATTATAGCATACAGGCTGCCATATAAAAAAGAGGCCTCGTACAAAGTAATATCCCCCTGTTGCAAATAGTGTTGGGTAATATTGGCCGACTGTCTATATTGCCAGGGCGAAGTGGGTGTTAAATCTTTACCCTTAGGAAAAAGTTGTTGGGCTAGTATGCCAACATCGACTCCCCGTTTAAAACTAACGCGCTGACTTTCGGTCAGCGCGTCTCGTTGGTTATAATTGTTTTTATAGTAATAAAGTTGTTTGGAGCATTGAATACCCCTAACAAATGCCGATTTGCTAATGTGCGCCAATGGTTATTGGCTAACTACAATACGACGGTTTACAATATTACCTGCAAGTTGAAGGCGTATATTATATACACCAACAGGTAGGGCAGGGGCAATAGTGCTAAAGTCGATATTAGTGCTAGTACCGGGTTGTACAGCAACACTATGCGTGGCAACGGTGCGACCGGTAATATCAAACAAAGCTAATGTAGCCTCCCCACCTTTTATACTATTAATATTTATAAGCGTTTGGTTGGTAACAGGGTTGGGGTAAACATTAAGGCCAATATTTTGGGTTGTAAACTCTTCAATACCAACACTTGTGCCACCAATATTAATATCTTCAATATACATGTTTTGCCCTCCGCCATCTGCAGTAGCTTCAAAACGAATCATGCCTGCATCTTTGTTAGAAAGGCCATTGATGTTTACTGTTTCTGTGCGCCAGTCGGTTAATGATGCAGGCAGGAAATTACCTGTACCATTGGGTACAGTAGCAAGCTGCGCACCTGTTTTTGAGTAACGTACCTGCCAACTTTCGCCACAGTTAGTTGAAATGTATACTTTCAACACATCGTTGGTTGATCCATTGTAACGATAAGCTACCTTAAAGGTAAGTGTTAACGGAGATTGTGTAGTTGTTGTAAAATCGGTTACAGGCGAAATAACATCGCGTTTTTCAGCACTATCAAGTGCTGCACAGTTTAGCACCAATGAAGCATCGCCTGTAGCAGAGGCATTAGCTGTGCGTTTCCAGGTAGTGCCTGTTGAGGGAAAAATTTCCCAATTAAGCAGTGCATTTGATGGATTAGCCGGAAACTGTGTGGTTTCAAAACCTTCGTTAAGCGGTGCTGTTTGCACGCCCGGGTTTGGGTAAATATTAATAATTTGTGTTTTGGTAATAGAATTAGCACCCCCTGAATTTGTAGCTGTTAAAGTTACATTGTAAGTGCCTGGGGTATTATACACAACTGTAGGGTTTTGTTCTGTTGAATTAGCAGGGGTAGCGCCAGGCAAAGTCCAGTTCCATGTCCATGTTTGGTCAACATCAGCACCATATGATATGTCGGTAAATGTAACGCTATTGCCAACACAGGTTCGGCCTGGAGTATATTCAAAATCAGGAATTGGGGCGCAGGCTGAAGCTACATACCCATCATTTGTGCCGGTTGCAATAAGGTTTGCATTGGCGGATAAGTTATTACGTCCACCTGTAGCAGAGTTTGATGCTGTAATCATACGGGTAGCTTGCCCTGTAGTAAACATTACGGTGCAGGTAGAATAGTCCATATAGTTCTGCACGTTGGCCAATACACCACAATCAGCTTGTGCTAAATCGCAAGCAAGGCACGATCCATTGGTTTTTGGGGTATCGCTAACATTATCAGAGCCATTGCAATTAGCACCGCAATCATTACTTCCACCCCAGGTATGGTTTAGGTTAAACCAGTGGCCTGCTTCGTGAGTAAGCGTACGCTCAGAAAAGTTGCCGCCGTTAGATGTGCCAATATTACCAAACTGTGAATTTAATACAACCACCCCATCGCAGCCATTGCATGGTGCAGAACCCGGCAGGTAAGCATAACCACCGGCACCAAAAGATATACGGTCTACAACCCAAATATTAAAATATTTATTTGTAGGCCAGCTTATAAGGTCTTTAACATTATCGTCGGCGCTGAAGGTAAGTTCAGATACTGTGCGTGTAATACCATCAGTACAATCACCATTAGGGTCTAGCTTTGCCAAACGGAATTCAAAATTTGGCGCAGCTACCCGGCTTTTAAATGCATTTATTACTGTTGATGTATCGGCGTTTTGTTTTTGAAAATCGCGGTTAAGTATACTTATAGCATTAAGTACTTGGTCTTTTGATATATTTTCAGACCCATAATTATGGATAATATGAACTACCACAGGAATTACTTTAAGCGCCCTGTTGTTGTTCGGAACATCGTTCATGGTTTCAGTTTCCAGATTTTGCATATCAATAATGCCCTGAGGCCTTATCACTAATGCATCCTGAACTGCTTTGGTTGTGCCACAAGGCATTTGTGCGAATGCTGCTGAACTTACCAGGATTAAGCAAAACGCGGTGATTGATAATTTAGTCATTACTATATAAGATAAATGGGTTTTCAAATTATAAATAGCGGGCACTAAGTGTTGAATCGGATTTTAGATACCCTTTTGCCAAAGCAAATTCTGTAAATTCTTTTAACTGTTCGGTTTTCATTACTCTGGGAAATTTATGCTGGCCTCCTGATTTGCCTTTAGCCTCCATAAAGTCATAAAAGCATTGCAGGGGTAGTACTTCAACCATAATATCTTTTAAGGCAGCACGGCGTTCAATTTCATAATCGTCGTTAAGCTCGCTAAGTGTTTTGTCCAACATATTCCTAAACAAAGAAGCATCGACAGAATCGTTAGTACCAATATGCCACTTGTGGCCAAACAGGGTACTTGCACGCACACCAGTAACAGTAAACTCAGGTACTGAAATGTTTAGCTTGTCAGATACTATGCGAACAGCCTTGCTCATATTATCAACAGAAAGATGCTCGCCACATAGGCTTAAGAAGTGTTTTGTGCGGCCTGTAATAACAATTTCGCTGTGTTCTACCGATGTGAATTTTACGGTATCGCCAATAAGGTAACGCCAGGTGCCAGCATTGGTTGTAAGCAATATAGCATATTCCACACCTTCTTTAACATCTGCAAGGGTAATGGTGTGCGGGTTATCTACTACTTTGCCGTCAGTATCAAAGTTGTCTTCAGTAAACGGAATAAATTCATAGAATATACCATTATCAAGAAGCAGTTGCATGCCCTTGCAATCTTTACGACTTTGGTAAGCTATAAATCCTTCGGATGCTAAATAGGTTTCTATATAATGGATAGGGCGTCCTAATAGTTTTTCAAAAGGCTTTTTATAGGGCTCCATAGATACACCACCATGGGTGTAAATACTTAGGTTTGGCCAAATTTCATGAATATTGTTAAGCTTATAATGTTCGATAATACGCTCCATAATAATCTGGATCCATGCCGGAACACCCACTACAATCCCGATATCCCATTTGTCAGCATTATGTACTATCTCATCAATTTTTTGGGCCCAGTCTCGCTCACGTGAAATTTTTTTGCCCGGCTTGTAAAAGTGTTGAAACCAAAAAGGAATTTTTTTTGCATTGATGCCTGAAAGATCGCCCTCAAAATAAGTACCCCTGTTGTTAAGGTGGGTACTGCCACCAACCATTAATATTCCTTTTTCAAAAATTTCAGGTGGTAAATCGTAATGGGCCAATGAAAGTATCTGCAGAATAGACGCCTTGCGTATAGACTTTACAATATCATCGGTGATAGGTATGCGCTTACTAGCGCTTTCTGATGTACCTGAGCTTAAAGCAAAGTATTTGGTAACACCTGGCCAACAAACATTAGCCTCGCCCTCAAGGGTATGGCGCCACCAGCGTTCGTAAATTTTATTGTAATCGTGTACTGGTACATTGTGTTTAAATGCCGCCACCGGGTTGTTTGAGAATATAATACGGCTGAAGTTGTATTCATCGCCAAAGCGCGTGAATTGGGCCTTTTGCAATAAGTTAAGCAAAGTTTTTTCCTGCAGTTTGGCTGCCGTAGGCTTTTTACGGATACCTGATACCGTGTGGTTTAGTTTAATGGCATTTTTAATAATATTTCCCAGCAAATGAACCCCGCTAGGATTCTTAACAAGGGTTTTCTCCATTTTAGTATTTATTAGCAAACAACAAATATACGGTTTTGTTTACATAATATTTACACAAACTTAAAAGCTCCGCATTGCGGAGCTTTTATACTATGTTTAAATGATATGTGCCTAGAAGTTGTAAGTTTTGCAATCTTTGGTGAATTCATCGGCAGGGAAAACAGGGTTGATTTTTAAATTTGTAATGCTGTATTTTTCATACAAGCCTTTATCGTCATACAACTCCTGAATAACCGGTAAAAAGTTAACCTTATCAATATATAATACGGTACGCTTAGCATAAACATTAGGTACTTTTATAACCTGTCCAGCCTTAACATCGTCATAATCATCAAGTTTATTAGCCTCTAGTATCATATACTCATTTACAAACATTTTGCGGGCTATTTTTCTGACATCCTCGCCTGCTTGTACAGTATAATTTTCGTAAGCAAAATCGTTATAATTTATATCTGCTTTATAGTAATCTTTACCAAGCCATTTTACATTGCTTAGCTTAACATAATCATCAATTTTATCGGCATATTTTTTGCGCATTTGCACAATGATAGTCTTAAAGTATTTAAAGCCAGACTCTAGCATGCTATGGTGCTGGTTTTCAACTACGCGGCTATCGTATACCCCTAAATTTACATTGATGGGTACATTGCTCGGGTTAACAAGGCATTTGCCATTACGCTCCCCATCAACATATAAAATTTCAGTACCGGCATCTTTGGCGGGAGCCGTAATTTTTAAGTAAACCTTAAATTTAGGAGTAACCTGCAGGCGTGTGTCGATAACACCATCGCGCATTTTACCCTTAATCCGCTCTGACTGGTTAAGAGTGTAGGTTGCTGTTTTTAAATTATCAACTGCGGAAACCATTTTGTCCAGTAGTTGATTTACTGTAATTTGCGCCCCAGCTGAAAACGAAATTAGGATTAAGAGTGCTAAGAGTGTTTTTTTCATGATTGAACTTACTTTTGGCTTACTGTTTACAAATTTTGTGCAAATTAATTAATAGAACGATACTTAGCTTATAAAATATGGATATTTATGGAATAATTCCAGCGCGCTACCAAAGTACCCGATTGCCAGGTAAGCCACTAGCCCTTATAGGCGGTAAACCAATGATACAAAGAGTTTATGAGCAATGCATTAAAAGCAGGGTTTTAAAAGGGTTAACTGTAGCTACAGACGATGAACGTATAGCTAATATTGTAAAGAGTTTTAACGGAAACGTAATTTTTACCAAAAGTGATCACCCAAGTGGTACTGACAGGTGTTTTGAAGCGGCCGAAAAAATGAATATTGGTGTTGGTTCGGTAATAATAAATATACAAGGGGATGAACCATTTATTGATCCAGGCCAAATAGATTTGTTGGCATCAAGTTTTGATAAGCATAATATAACTATTGCCAGTTTGGTAAAAAAAATTACCAAACACGAAGAGTTGGATAGCCCTAATACCGCTAAAGTGGTTTTAGACAATCAAAACAATGCATTGTATTTTAGCCGTAGCCCAATACCGTTTTTACAAAATGTTGCGAAAGAAAATTGGTTAAAAAAAAGTGTATTTTACAAACACATAGGTATTTACGGGTATAAATATGAAGTATTACAGCAGTTAGTTAAGCTGCCTCAGTCGTC
>CAMBQF010000152.1 GCA_945869825.1 Chitinophaga pinensis
TCGGCAGCGCCATCAAGTAATGAGTATTGTGTGTGTACGTGTAAATGCGAGAAAACGGGCATACACAAAAGTAAGGTTTTAGGTGCTAGGTTTTAGGTGTTGGCAAGTGGTATTTTTGAACAAAATGTAGGCTTATTAGCGAATATGATAATCAGGTAATATGCAAATAAAAATGAGTATAATTCTATCTTTATCCCGTGAAGCCCTCCACAAAAAATTTCTTACTGTTTTTCGCTATAGCTATTTGTATTGTTATACTGATAGTACTATTAAGTCCATCGGGTAAGCAGGTTCAAAACGTTGCTACAAAGATTACTTACCCAGCCACACGCGATTCGAACATGGTGTTGGGAAACCCATCACAGGCAGACAAAACAGACAAAGACAATTACCTTGTAGTAAGGTCGCAATACGCATTGTCGTACAACAACAGCAGGGGAGGAGCAAACTGGGTTAGCTGGCATTTAAGCAGCGCATGGAAAGGCGACGCACCGCGCAGTACTGATTTTAAATCGGACAATGATTTACCTGAAAACTTTTACCATGCAACAACGCGCGACTACACCGGCAGTGGTTTCGACCGTGGGCACCTGTGCCCGTCAGACGACCGCGATGGTAATGTAACCGATAACGAGGCTACCTTCTTAATGGATAATATCATTCCACAGGCGCCTAAAAACAACCAGGTAACATGGAAAGCGTTAGAAGACTATTCGCGCGAGTTAGCAGCCGATGGAAATGAGCTTTACATAATTGCCGGGGCATATGGTAAAGGCGGGGTTAACAAAAACGGAGATAAAAAATTGACTATTGCAAAAGGAAAAATAACTGTTCCTTCTAATGTTTGGAAGATTATTGTTGTGCTGCCCAATGGCCCTAACGATGTTAAACGGATAAACACCGGTACCCGCGTTATTGCGGTAGACATGCCCAATGTGCAAAGTGTAAGTGCCAATCCTTGGCATTATTACAAGACTACTGTTGATGCCATTGAAGAGAAAACCAGGCTTGATTTCCTCTCTGCTGTACCGGTAAAAATACAGGCTGTAATTGAAAGAAAAACCGATATATACAATTAGTTATTTGTAGCACAATAATTGCAGCAACTATGCGTTATAAAAGCATGTATATGTCAGAGAAAAAAGTGTATCTGTTAATGCTTGCAATGGTAGCAACGCTATTATTAGCCGCAGCTATTGTATAGAAAGAAACACCCTTAACGGGCTTTTATGTTTCTGCTTATTCATACTAAAAATTGGTAAAAACAATTTTTAGACACTCCATACTAAAACCTACTTTTTATCAGAACTCGTAACTTTTTTCTTAGACTCATGCACAGCCTTCGCTTCGTCAATAGAGTGGTTAGTATGTAACTCAGCGTCCGCTTCTGCCAACTTAGCCAGTTTGGTATAATATTTCTTAAGTACTATCAATTCTTCTTCCGACAAATCTTCAATAGCAACCAACCGTTTACTGGCATCTCTGCTGCTTGATATAAATTCGTTCAGTTTTAACTGGATGGCCATCGTATCATTGTTTTGCAATTGCTGGATAACAAACACCATAAGGAAAGTAATAACGGTTGTACTGGTATTAATTACCAACTGCTAGGTATCCGAATAGTCAAATACCGATCCAAGTAAGCCCCATATAAGTATTACACAAAAGGCAATTACAAATGCCATCGACGAACCCGTAAACCGTATCACTACTGTAGAAAAACGGTTGAACAACAACGACACTTTATTAATCTTTTTCTTGTTGCTTTTAGTTGCCATAACTAGTCTATTTAAGTTGTATACTATACAATAGTAACCTTTTCAATGTTTACAAACATTTTTACTCACTACTTTATACGATTAGTTAATCCTATCCTTAAATTATTTTCTGCCAACTACCAACTACCAACTGTCAACTGCTTACCTTTGTAGTAGTTTATGCAGTTAATCGACATCCTTAAAATTTACGCCCGGCAGCCCGCGGTGGCTAGTCTCATTGCGCCTATATCCCAAAATTCTCAAGCCCGCATTAAGCTAAACAACCTCTCCGGTTCGTCCAAAGCATTCATTATGGCTTCCGTAGTCGAGAAAACGCAGGGTAGCCACATGGTTATTGTAAGCGATAAAGAAGAGGCTGCTTTCTTTCTTAATGACATTGAAAACCTTATGGGTGATAACATCGCCCTGTATTACCCCGCATCATACAAAAAGGCATACGAGCTAGAGGATATTGACAACGCAAACGTATTGCTTCGTGCCGAAGCCTTGAATAAAATCAATGCCACACCCAACCCGCTGATAATTGTTACCTACCCCGAGGCACTGTTAGAGAAAGTAGTTACCCGCAGCCAGCTTACTACCAATACATTAAAGGTTACTATCAACACTAAGCTTTCTATTGATTTTGTTACTGAGTTATTGTTTGAATACAGTTTTGAGCGCGTTGATTTTGTATACGAACCCGGCCAGTTCTCTGTCCGCGGTGGCATTGTCGATATCTTCTCGTTTTCTAATAACCTGCCGTACCGTGTAGAGTTTTTTGGCGATGATGTAGAAAGCATCCGCACGTTTAATCCCGAAACACAACTGTCGGTTGAGCCGTTGGTTTCCATCAACATCATCCCCAACATACAAAACAGCCAGTTGATGCAGACCCGCGAGAGCTTCCTCAACTACATACCGGCTGATACTACTATATGGACTGAAAACTACGCTTACGCCACCCAAATCATTAAAGGCGAATTTGATAAAGCGCAAAAGGCATATGATGAAATTAACAAGACTCTTAACCACGCCAAACCCGAAGATTTATATTTAACCGTTAAGGAGTTCGAAGCTCAAACACAAAGCCGCAACATTGTAGAGTTTGGCGCTAACTCACACTTTCCGGGGGCACAAAAGGTAAACTTCAACTCATCGCCACAACCGCACTTCAATAAGAACTTCGATTTGCTGGCTAAGCAGATGTTGGAGAATGCCGACTTAGGCTACAAAAACTACATCCTTGCTGATACACCTAAACAGATAGAACGCATCTATGCTATTTTTGAAGACGGCAACCTGCGCCTGCGCCTAGCCAAGCAACTGGATAGGGTAGAAGTGCAAATCCCGTTCTCGCCCATATACACCGGCATACACACCGGCTTTACCGACCACGACCTGAAAATTGCCTGCTTTGCAGAACACCAGATTTTCGACCGCTACCAGCGCTTTAAACTAAAAAGGGGTTTTCAAAAAGCTGAGTCAATTACGCTTAAAGACCTTTACGACCTTAAAAACGGTGATTTTGTAACGCATATTGATTATGGTGTGGGCCGCTTTTCGGGTCTTGAAAAGATTGAAGTTAACGGTAAAATGCAAGAGGCTATCCGCTTGGTTTATAAGGATAATGACATCCTTTACGCCAGCGTTCACTCGCTACACAAAATAGCCAAATTTACAGGTAAAGAGGGACACGAACCCAAGCTGAATAAATTGGGCTCGCCTGCATGGTCTGCATTAAAACAGAAAACCAAAAGCAAGGTTAAAGACATTGCTAAAGACCTTATTAAGCTATATGCCAAACGCAAGACAGAAAAGGGTTTCCAGTTCTCTCCTGATACCTATATGCAAACCGAGTTGGAGGCTTCTTTTATTTATGAAGATACCCCCGACCAGGTAAAATCTACAGCTGATGTTAAGCATGACATGGAAAGCTCAAGCCCTATGGACCGCCTTATCTGTGGCGATGTAGGCTTTGGCAAAACAGAGGTTGCTATACGTGCAGCCTTCAAAGCTGTGGCCGATGGTAAGCAGGTAGCCGTCTTGGTTCCAACAACCATCTTGGCCTACCAACACGCCAAAACATTCGCGGCAAGGTTAAAAGATTTTCCTTGCAATGTCGATTATATAAACCGTTTTAAAACCGCAGCCCAGCAAAAAGAAACGCTACAAAAACTCGCCGATGGCAAGGTCGATATCATCATCGGCACTCACCGCATCCTAAGCAAAGACATTAAGTTTAAAGACTTAGGGTTGATGATTGTAGACGAGGAACAGAAGTTTGGCGTAGCGGCTAAAGAAAAACTAAAAGCCATGAAGGTGAACGTAGATACACTTACTCTTACGGCAACACCAATACCACGCACCCTGCAATTCTCTATGATGGGCGCACGCGACCTTTCCGTTATCCGTACCCCGCCCCCTAACCGTTACCCCGTACAAACTGAGATACACACCTTTAACGAAGAGTTGATTCGCGATGCTGTTAGCTACGAACTTTCGCGCGGCGGTCAGGTGTTCTTTATCAATAACAGGATAGAGAACATCCACGAAATTGCCAATAAAATAACCCGTTTAGTACCCGAAGCCAAAGTAGCCATAGGCCACGGCCAAATGGATGGCGATAAGCTGGAAGATATAATGCTGGGCTTTATGGATGGCTCGTTTGATGTATTAGTTGCCACTACTATTATAGAGAGTGGCTTGGATATACCCAACGCAAACACCATCATTATAAACAACGCCCACATGTTCGGCTTGTCCGATTTGCACCAGATGCGCGGTAGGGTAGGGCGTAGCAACAAAAAAGCATTCTGCTACCTGCTTACCATGCCTATAATGCAGCTTACCGATGAAGCCCGCAAACGCTTACGTGCGTTAGAAGAATTCTCTGACCTTGGCAGCGGATTTAACATTGCCATGCGAGATTTGGATATACGCGGAGCCGGCAACTTATTGGGTGGTGAGCAAAGTGGTTTTATATCGGATATTGGTTTTGAAACCTATACTCGTATTCTTGATGAGGCCATACAAGAGTTGAAAGAGGGTGAGTTTTACGAAGTATTCCATCAGGAGGAGTCAGAAACACAAGGCGACAATAACAACCTCCTTACATTCTTAAATGATTGTGCTATAGATACCGACTTGGAGATTCTTATCCCGGATGAATATGTAAACAGCACAGCAGAACGTTTATCTCTATACAAAGACCTGGATAACACCAAGAACGAAGAAGAGTTGTTGTTGTTTGAAAAAGGGCTTATAGACCGTTTTGGCCAGTACCCACAACCGGTAAAAGAGTTGTTAGATACTATCCGTTTACGTCGTCTGGCAGTTGCTGCCGGCTTCGAGCGTTTGGTAATGAAGAGTGGTAAAATGATAGCGTACTTTATCAGCAAGCCCAACTCGCCTTACTACCAAAGCCCTTTGTTTATGAAGATTTTACAGTACATACAAACACACCCCACTGTTGGCACTATGAAACAGACTAATGATAAACTCAGCCTGTCTATTGCCAATATCAAAAATGTACAACAGGCGCTGGTATTGGTAAATAGGATGATAGAGTAGGAAGGGAGGTATTATAGAACAATCATTAAGAAGGCAAATACGACACCAATAAAAGCAATAATACCGCCGACAATTGCAACTATAATATGGCCTATGGGTTGTGTTTGTCCGCCTGCTTTTATAAAGTCTTCAATCTTTTGGTGCTGCGTTGCACGCATGTACGAATTGGCTATAGCAGAATATATAATCGGTATTAAAAACGGAGGAAATTTTTCCTGATTACGCAACAAGTACAGCGCAATCATTATAGCCACACAAAGTACGCCTGTGTATATCCATGTCCGCTTTTCATTTTCAGCATCGCCAAACACTTTAAAGTTGCAGGCAATAATATATCCGGCTGTTATTGGCCCGCCCAGCAGGGTTATGGCCAACATAAAGTTGTTTTTAAAAATATAGCCGCTTGGCTTTGCAGGCTTGTCATTCTTTGCAATTTCCTTTTCCATCTGCCTTATTATATCCGGCTAAAGTATATACATAGGGGTTTAAAAGCAAACCACTTCTACAAATAAAATCACAAGTACTTAGTATCGAATAACTTTTACGCTATATTTGCAGCTTAAAATGAACACAATAGTATTAAATATGCATCACCACCACTTCTGCGCATAGCGGCGGGAAACGGTGTATTGTATAACAACTACTAAAAATAATACAAAGCCCTGACCGCAACGTCAGGGCTTTCTTATTTTACAATTATGAAGAAACTAAGGATATCAATTCAAAAATCGGGGCGGCTTAATGAGGACTCTCTTAAGCTGATTAAGGAGTGTGACATTTCTATAGATAGCGGCAACGACCAGCTAAAGGTTACTGCGCGCAACTTTCCGTTAGAGATTTTCTTTCTAAGGAATAGTGATATACCCCAGTATATAGAAGATGGCGTGGCTGATATTGCCATAATTGGCGAAAATCTGCTTATTGAAAAAGAGCATAATGTTAAGATAGTCCACCGCTTGGGCTTTAGCCGCTGCAAGGTATCATTAGCCGTTCCTAAAAATGTGGACTATAATGGCGTAAAATATTTTAATGGGAAGAAACTAGCTACCTCATACCC
This sequence comes from Chitinophaga pinensis, assembly GCA_945869825.1. GTDB lineage: Bacteria > Bacteroidota > Bacteroidia > CAMBQF01 > CAMBQF01 > CAMBQF01. The sequence goes on from CAMBQF010000152.1 coordinate 6,388, forward strand.
CAACACCTTGAAAAAATATTTGGCAGAAAAAGGGGTTAAGGCTGAGATACACGAGATATCGGGTTCGGTGGAGATTGCCCCTAACATAGGCCTTTCAGACGGTATTTGCGATATTGTAAGTACAGGCTCTACCCTATTTAAAAATGGCTT
>CAMBQF010000153.1 GCA_945869825.1 Chitinophaga pinensis
AAAGACCAAACCTACACCGCTATAGAGCGCTTACAAGGCATTACCGTGCAAAGCGGGGAGCTGGTGTAGTTGAGTTAAAACTAAAAGTTAAAAGTGAAAAATACAGCCTCTCCAAACGGAGGGGCTTTTTAATAATACTACCATGTACACCCACCAACTATCTATACAAGTTGCAGACCCTGCAAACATGCCCGATGCGTTTAATGAGTTTGAATTCTTAATCTCATCGTACTACACCAGTGGGCAAAAACTGGGCAAGCAGCATACTGTGTATATTGATGGGAACACCTTAGTATGCATTATCCAGGCACACGAAGAAACATCGTTAAGCACAGAAAACAACTACTATGTAACCCTGCGTACCGAAAGGCTGGAAGAGTTTTGCGGGAATAAAATACAGGTTAAACAACTGGGCAAAGCGCACGAAGAACAACCTGTTTGTACCTGTGCTAAAAGCGATTTTTACCTCCTTATTGCAGACCAATCAGCAATAGATTCGCCCGTAAAATGCGGTACTTGTTTTGATGTGGTGCCCTTGTATAAACTGCCTGCTTATTACGAGCATGGCTATGCCCCCATATTGGGTTGGGAAACCAACTACCAGGCGGTAGATACCTTGCAAATAGATGGTGAGGTAGGTGAGGTGTGGGCCACAGAACAAATGAGTAACCCAAACTCTGAACTATCAATACAAGGCCGTGCTGTATGTGCGGGTATTGAGCAGAAAACGGGCATTAACACATATTACTATCTTCACAATACCAAAGAAAACACGGTAGAGCAGGAACTGGATTCGGTATGCCCCGCCTGCCAAACACCTTGGCTGTTAACTACGCCTTTAGCTAATGGTATTTTCCCTTTTAAATGCGATAATTGCCGTTTAATATCAGCCTTTTCAGCAAACCTGGCAGGCTATTAATACTGCCGTATTTTAACGCAGGTGGCGCCTTCGGCCTTTACTTCAAATCCGGTGTAGGTAAGTAATCCGGTGGTAGCATTGCGCTTAAACACTACTATATTTCCGGTTGATTGGTTTGCTGCAATTACAAATTTTCCGTTGGCTGAAATAGCAAATATGCGTGGTGTTTTACCAAATGTTGATTGATACCCCGCTAACTTCAACCTACCGTTTTTTTGTATGGAATAGATGGCAATATTATTTTCTTCGCCACGGTTTGATGCGTAAAGAAACTTCCTATCGGGCGATAGATGAATATCTGAACTGCTGAATTGAGTAGTAACACTATCGGCATGTGCATTTACCCGCTGTATGTGCTTTAGTTTGCCTTTGTAGTATTTGTAGACACTAACGGTTCCGGTTAACTCTTCGGTACAATAGGCATACTTGCCAGCGGCATCAAAAACCAAATGCCTTGGGCCGCTGCCGGGTATTGTTTTAATAAACTTTTGTACAGTTGGCTGCAACGGAGTTTGCTTAGTGCTATCAAATGCAAAACACCATATTTTATCCGCTCCAAGGTCGGGTGCAAATAGGTATCTACCATTGCGCGAAAATACAGTAGAGTGGATGTGCGAACGCTCTTGCCGCTCTTTATTCAGGCTGGTTCCTGTAAAGGTAAGCACCTGTGCGGGGCTGTCAATTTTACCTTCGTTGTTTAGCCTGTAAGCACTCAGGCTTCCTTCGTTGTAGCTTCCATTCAAAAGCCATTTGCCGGCATTGTCGGTAGCTACGTATATGGGGTTTTCGCCGCTGCTTTTTTGGCTGTTTATAAAGGTTAATGCTTTGGTTTGCGGATTGAATGCATAGCTGCTTACGCTACCAGCCCCGGGAGTTTTGGCTTCGGTACAGGCGTAGAGGTAGTTGCCATCAGGCGACAAGGTTAAATACGCAGGGTTTAATACACTGTCTACTGCCGATACTTTGGTAAGTGCGCCGGTAACGGTATCCATCTTAAAAACATAAATACCCTCTTTGGTTTTGTCTTTATTGTACGACCCTACAAACACATAGCATTGCTGAGCGATGCAGGCAAAGCTGTATAATGTTACAAGGAGAAATATTACGAGTGTGCGTAGCATTTTATATAGCGTGCAATATAGCACGAATAAAGCCTTTTAACCAATAATTAGTAAATTGCTGTTATGAAATTCATTTTCAAAGCCACAAAGATTGGTGTACTATTACGCGGGATGGTAATAGTACCTGAATAAAACGAGTGCAATAGCTATTGCAGCAGGCGCGGTTTGCACGTATAATATTTTCTTGCTGGCTGTTGCGGCACCGTAAATACCGGCTACGGCTACACAGCCTAAAAAGAACAGGGCAACGTTGCTACTCCATGCAGCATCAGTAATAAAGTACGACCAGATAAGGCCGGCAGCTAAAAAGCCATTGTATAAGCCCTGGTTGCCTGCCATAACTTTAGTAGCGGGAAATAAGTCTTTAGGAAAGCCCCTGAACACCTTTGGCCCGCGGGTAGTCCATGCAAACATCTCCAGCCAAACAATGTAAATATGTATCAGGGCCACAAAACCTATGGCTATATAACTTGCTATAAGCATATATCTTTTTAGATTTTATTAATCAGCTAACAAAACATTGTCTTATTATCTGATTTTCTAATTGACCAATTATCGAAACATTACCACTTTTCCAACTATGTCGTATTCAGCGCCCAGTACGTCTTTATAAATCACACGGTACAGGTACACCTCATCCTGGCAAACATTATTATCGCCACCTCTGCCATCCCAGCCAATATTAATGTCTTTACTGGTAAATAGGGTTTGGCCCCAGCGGTTAAAAATGTATAAGGTAAAGTCTTTTACCTCTATGCCCTGTACTTTAAATACATCGTTTATACCATCGCCATTAGGGGTAAAGGCATTAGGAACGTATATGCTGAAGGCAGGGTTTACACGTACACTAAGTTGGGTGCTGTCTTCGCAACCAAACTCGTTGGCTATGTATTGGGTAACAATATAAGTACCGGTATCTGTGTAGTTGTGGGTAGGGTCAGGCTCACCGGTAATGGTAGAATAATCGCCAAAATCATATGTCCAGCTTACTGCGCTTGGCGATGTATTGGTCACATTTAAAAATGGGTTTAACTGGTCTAACACCTCAGGAAACAAAACAAACGATGCTACAGGGACAGGATAAACCGTAATGTACTGCGGTTGTACCAAAGCCGATTTACACGCCTGGCTTAATGCAACTTGTAGGGTAACGGTATAGCTGCCTGGGTCGGTATAGGTATGGGTTGGTGCCTGTCCGCTACCGGTGGTGCCATCGCCAAAATCCCAGCTGTAGGTTGCGGTATTACCATAGCCCGAAAGGTCTGTAAAATCAACATTCAATACAGGGCAGCCGCTAAGCGGGCTTGCACTAAAGTTAACCACAGGGTCGGGTGTTACACCCACCGTATCGGTAAAGCTGGCTGTGCAACCAAAATCGGTAACGGTAAGGGTAATAAGGTGTCCACCTGTTGTAGTGTAAGTAATATTTGAAGGGTTTTGTAGCGGAGAGCTTGGGTAGTTGGCATCGGGGTCAAATGTCCAATCAAATGTTGCGGTGTTAGAATAGGTTCCCTGTGCAAAAAAATCGTAGGTGTTGCCTGTAATACATTGCGCTACGGGAATTGTAAAGCTAACTGTTGGTTGCGGGTTTACGGTAACGGTAACATCATCAGTTGCTATACAGCCATTTTCGCTTACCTCCACAGTATATACCCTAACATCGGGGCTTGGTGTTATCTGGTTTACATTTATTGCGGTAAACGATTGTGTGGCATCGGTAACTGCACCGGTAACGTCGGTTAAGGTATTTATCCACTCGTAAGTATAGTTGTTCAATGCAGGGGTGCCAATATTAACCTGCTGGCCACTACAAACAATTACATCAGGGCCTGCATCAGCAACGGGAAAGGCGTTTACAGTAACCTGTTGGGTATAGGGTGTTGATGTACAACCATTTTCTACAACAGTAAGACTTAGGTTATACAAACCGCTGCTGGAATAGTTTACCTGGTATGGGCCCTGCCCTAAACCAGATACTATTATACCACCGCTAAAATTCCACTGGTAGCTGGCGTTGTTAGATGCAATACCGGTAAATACCACATCGCTTGGGGTACCAATACACAAACCTGTTGTGGCGGTAAAATCTGCCGTAGGCACATCATAAACAGTAACAGGGGTTAATGTTTGGGTAGATGTACATCCGTTTTCGGTAACGGTAAGGGTTATGTTTTTAGTGCCCGATGTTGCCCACGAAACATCGTATGGCCCCTGGTTTTGGCCCGATGCAATTACGCCGCCATCAAAAGCCCAGGTATAAGTTGCGTTGCCTGTAGCTGTGCCGTTGTAGGTAATTGGCCCGCCTGCATTGGTACATAGCGGACTGGTAACAGTAAATGCAGAGGTTGGTATTGGGTAAACGGTTACAGGTACTACTGTTGGGGTTGAAACGCAGCCCAATTCGGTAACGGTAAGGCTTACGTTTTTAGTGCCTGGGGTAGTCCACGATACGTTATATGGCCCCTGATTAGTGCCAGATGCTATAACACCGGTGTCAAAATTCCATGCGTAGGTTGCATTACTCGTGCCTGTTCCGGTGTAGGTTATAGGCCCTCCGGCATCAGTACATAGCGGGGTAGTAACAGTAAATGTTGAGGTGGGTATGGGGTTAACCACTACCTGGAATACTGTTTGGCCCGATATACAGCCATTTGCTGTAACATCAAGCGTAATGTTTTTTGTGCCCGGAGTGCTCCATGCTATTTGATATGGGCCGGGGCCTGAGCCGCCAATTATTTGTCCGCCATCAAAATTCCAGGTGTATTGTGCACCCGGTATTTGCGTGCCGGTAAATGATACCAGGCTGCTACCGTTGGTACACACCGGGGTAGAGGCAGCTATGGTAGAGGTTGGCTGTGGGTAAATGCTTATAGCTTGCGTGTTTAGCGGCGACACGCAGGTGTTCTCTGTTACAGTAAGGCTAATATTATAGTTGCCCGATGTGTTGTAGGTAACCTGCATGTTTTGGCCGCTACCGCTGCTGCTTGATGAGCCCGGAAATGCCCAGGCGTAAGTAGCATTAGGCGTGGCAGTGCCATTGTAGGTAACGGTAACAGGGCTACCGGGGCATTGCGGCGCATTGGTTGTAAAAGTAGCCGTAGGTATGGGGTTTACTGTTACCACAACCTGGTCGGTAGCAACGGTATTGGGGCATGAGCTTGTTGCGGTAACGGTATAGGTGGTAGTACTGGCAGGGTTAACGGTTACAGGGGTTCCTGAACCTCCGCCATTATTCCATGTGTAGGTGTAAGGCGGTATGCCGCCTGTTGCCAATGCTGAAAGCTGAACAGCACCCTGGCCTGCACAAATAGGCTGGTCGGGGCTGGCTACAACTACCAATGGGTCAACATTGCGTATATTGATGGTAGTAGAAACAGGACCACAGGGTGCCTGGTAGGTAATGGTAACGGTTTCCAATCCTTCAGAAATACCATCTTGTATGGGTATAACCGGAACGGTAACAGAAGTTTGCCCGGCGGGTATTACTACGCTGTTGGGTATAAATTGATAATCGGTGCCATTTGTAGCGCTACCGCCAACAGTATAGTTAACGGTAAATGGCTGGCTTGGTGGTGTTGCTAAGGTAAAAGTAAAAGCACCGTTAGAGCATCCTTCAAAAGAGCTGGTGTCGTTAACTGTGCTGCCGTTGGCAGATATGGCTACTGTACCACCATTAAAGGTATTATCGCCTAAAAATACGCCTGAATCCCATGCACCATCAAAAGCATCGGCAATAGCAATACGCAAAGTATAGGTTTGGCAGGGCTGCACAGCTGCAGTGGCAGTTAAAACATCGGTATACCCATCGTACTGCATAGGGGCGCCGTTGGGGTTGGCATTGTAAAAGGCTGCGTTTGAATTTGGGTTAACATTGTTAATGCTCACCGCCTGTCCGTTGGGTAGCAGGGCTATGTTTGTCCAGTTTGGAAAACCAGGGCCTTGTATAAAAAACGCAAAAACATCATTAAAATTTCCCCCAACAAATTCAGGGTACTCTTCAGATGCAAATACATACTTGAAATTAACAGAGGTAGATTGGGTAACAAAGTTAAATTGAAGCTGGGCGCCATCGTAAGTTGTGGTGCCAGCTAATGCATTAAGTTGGGCAATACCGGGGTTTGGCAAATCTGTACCTGCGCCACCGGTATTGTTAGGACCTACAGCTACAGTACGGTTGCCTGTGCAAAGTATTATACCGCTTGGTAAGTTGAGGTTTGTGTTAGGCCCTGCCGTAAATGAGCCTATAGCAACGGCATTGCCAGTAAAGGTTACGTTTGAAATGGTAACCCCACCGCCTAAAAAGAAATTTTGCAACAGCTGGGTGTAGTTATTGCCGCC
>CAMBQF010000154.1 GCA_945869825.1 Chitinophaga pinensis
CAAAAGCTATTTGACAATATTGAACTTAAATGTTTTTTAAACGTTTAATAGTGCGTATTTTTACGTTAGAGAGGATACAGAAGTATGACAACATTAACGGCAGTAGATTTTGAATTAGAAAAGAAAGAGATATTAAAGCGCTACAAGCACTTACTGCGCTCTATTCAAAGCCGCACAAACCAGGAAGACCGTAAGATTATACGTAAGGCTTTTGACCTTGCTGTGGAAAGCCATAAAGATATGCGCCGCAAAAGTGGCGAGCCCTATATATACCACCCACTGGCTGTGGCCCAAATTTGTGCCGATGAAATTGGGCTTGGAGCAACTGCCATTGTTTGCGCCCTGCTGCACGATGTAGTTGAGGATACTGAGATTAGCATAGAAGATATAAAACGCCTGTTTGGAGATAAGATAGCCATGATTATTGATGGTTTAACCAAAATATCAGGGGTGTTTGATAACCGTTCATCACTTCAGGCAGAGAATTTCAGGAAGATGTTGCTTACCCTTAGCGATGATGTAAGGGTAATACTTATTAAACTGGCAGACAGGCTGCATAATATGCGTACGCTGGAATCTATGGCGCGCGATAAACAGTTGAAAATAGCATCGGAAACACTATACCTGTATGCCCCGCTGGCCCACCGCCTTGGTTTATATGCTGTAAAAACCGAACTGGAAGATTTAGGCTTAAAATATACTGAGCCTGATACCTACCAAATGATAGTTGATAAGCTTAAAAACACTGAAGATGTGCGAAAACGCTTTATCAACAGGTTTACAATGCCTATAAAAAAGGCATTGGCAGAACAAGGGTTGGAATTTGAAATGAAGGGCCGCCCAAAATCTATATTTTCTATATGGAACAAGGTGACCAAAAAAGGTGTTCCATTTGAGGAGATATACGACATATTTGCTATACGTATTATTATAGACTCTAAACCAGAGAACGAGAAAGCTGATTGCTGGAAAGTATACTCTATGGTTACCGACTTTTACAAGCCCAGCCCGGAGCGTTTGCGCGACTGGATATCTACACCAAGGGCAAATGGATACGAATCGTTACACACCACGGTAATGAGCCCCACGGGCAAGTGGGTTGAAGTGCAGATACGCACCCGCCGTATGGATGATATTGCAGAGAAAGGGTATGCGGCCCACTGGCTGTATAAAGAGGGATCTAAAAATGGCAGCGAGAGCAACATAGAGTCGTGGTTGAAACGTATACGCGAAATGATTGAAAACTCGGATGGAAATGCTCTTGAATTTATTGACGAGTTTAAGCTAAACCTGTTTTCGGAAGAGATATTTATATTTACCCCTAAAGGCGAATTAAAAACATTGCCTGCAGGTTCTACCGCGCTTGACTTTGCCTACGAGGTACACTCGCAAATAGGAAATAGTTGTATTGGGGCAAAGGTTAACAACAAACTAGTGCCGCTGAGTTATCCGCTAAAAAGCGGCGACCAGATTGAGATTATCACCTCATCTAAACAACGCCCTAAAGAAGATTGGTTAGGTTATGTAGTAACAGCTAAAGCCAAAGGGCGTATTAAAAACGCACTTAAAGAAGAAAAACGTGCTATGGCCGAAGAGGGCCGCGCCATGCTGGAGCGTAAGCTTAACCATATGAAGCTGAAGCCTGATGGCGAACTTTTTAACCGCCTGGCTAAAAACTACAAGGTGCAAAGTGTGCTGGATTTATTCCACGACATTGCTATAGGTAAAATAGACCTAAAAACCATATCTGAATATGTTGAGGAGCGCAAAGAAACGTCGACCAACAGGTTTTTAAACCTGCTGCGAAACCCATTTAGCAGGGAAAAAGCAGCAGAGCGGGAGAAGTTTGAGGATATGGTAACATCGCTTAGGGGAAAAGACTCTATGCTTGTTATTGGCGAAAACCTGCAAAAGATAGACTATAAGCTGGCTCCTTGTTGCAACCCTATACCTGGCGACGAAGTATTTGGCTTTATCACCATAAACGAAGGCATCAAAATACATAAAACCAATTGCCCTAATGCCATTAGCCTGATGAGTAACTATGCCTACCGTATTGTTAAGGCCAAGTGGATTGACAAAAACTCGTTATCGTTCCTATCGGCGCTTAAAGTAACCGGCTTTGATGATGTGGGTATTGTAAATAATATTACCCGTATCATATCAAACGAACAGCACTTAAACATGCGCTCTATAAGTTTTGATAGTAACGATGGTATTTTTGAGGGTAACATACTGGTATTTGTAAACAGCACCGAACACTTAAACAGCCTTATACAAAAGCTAAAAAAAGTAGAGGGGGTAAAATCTGTTTACCGGGTAGATGGTACAGAAAATGCCTAATGCGTTTATTTCTTTATAACCTTAATTCCGTAACTACTACCATTAACGTTTACGCGAAGAAGGTACATACCTGAAGCATAAATATTAACAGGCATATTGCTTATTCCTTTTGCCGACGCAGAATACAAATTATCAATATGGCGGCCCGTAATATCGTATAATGCAACATTTATGGCTGTTGTTTGGGATGCATCTACATTTAGGTAAGGTGTACCATCATAATCATAGGTAACAAAGGCGGTAAAATCTTTTGGAGAACTATTGGTTAATCCAACGGTTGACTGCGCTGCTACTACTGCCTGATAAGCGTTAACGCGGCCATAACCCAATTCAAAGCTCCACGAGCCGGAAGCCTTATTGGCTGAATAATTATACCCGCCAGTACGGTCGGCAGTATTTTCTAATATATAGCGAGCCTGAGTATAGGTGAGGTTTCGGTTCATAGACAGGATAAGTGCCATAACGCCCGCAGCGTTGGGGCAAGCTGCTGATGTGCCATTAAAGGTGTAATAATAGCTACCATTGCCAAAACCATTAGCTCCTAACATATCAGTAGTTGCAATTTTAACACCGGGGGCTGATACATCAAGGCTATCGCCGTAATTACCACCCCACCAGGTTTCATTGTCGCAGCTTTGTGGGCTTTTCCGTTCATCGCACATACTGGTGGCATTTACCGAAATAACCTCGGGATAGCGGGCTGGTAGTAGTACAGTAGTTGAGTTATCGTTTCCGCTTGAGTATAGCATAAGCATGCCTTTACCATTGCGGCCGTTGGCTATAGCTTCCAGCCCCGCATCTACAACTACCTGAGGGTCGCCAAGAAAAGGGATAAGGCTATCGGGCACCCCCCAGGAGTTACTCAATACATCAACCCCGTTTTGCCATGCCCAGCTAATGCCATTAGCAGCATCAACGCTTGAAGAAAGAGGTATAACTTGCCCACCAAAGTTTAAATAATAGAACATTCGGATAGGCACAATTTTACAAAAAGGTGCTACACCAGCAATACCTTCGGCATTATTCATGGCGGCTGCACAAATACCGGCACAGCAGGTGCCGTGGCCATCCTCATCAAAGTTTGGGGTTGGATAACCTTTGGTGTCAATACTATCGCTATTGGCATCATAGCCTGGCAGCAGGTTTGGCATTAAATCAGGATGAAGGGTATCAACACCTGAATCCATAATACCAATATGAACATCTGGGCTTCCACCAGAAATAGTCCAAGCCCCTTCTACCCTCATATCGGCATTGGGTGTACCGTTAAATTGTTGAGGGCTGCCTGTATTGGTTATTGCCCACTGGCGGTAGTAAAGAGGGTCGTTAGATTGTGTAGAAGGAACAACCGGTGTGAACAGGATATCAGGTTCGGCATATTCTACAAAGTCGTAGGTAAGCAGCTGTTTCCAATCGGTTGTGGTTTCTTTGTTTTCGCTAAGATAATCAATATACCTCTCAACAAAATACGTGTTTTTAAGTAAGGGTGATTTTACTATCCTGTGCAGGTTAATATCACTGCAAGCTGATGTTAAACAAGATTCAAATGATTCATCTTTAATTTTAACAACTAAGCGGCTTTTTTCGGCCGCCATGTATATGCCTTTGGTTATAACCTTGCTAATAAAGGGTATGCGCAGTTCATTCACCAGCTTGTAATAGAAAGTATCGACATTAACGTCTGGGGCATCAATCAAATACTCATTATGTCCAATTTTAACAACTGTACCACCATTTAGGTAAGGTAAAAAATCTGCAGTATGTGTTTGTCCGCCGCCGCGGCAGCTCGCGCTTTTCCCCTTTACATAATATTTACCTGATGCAACCTGCTGGGCGATAGCATTAAATGAAAAAAGGATAAAGGCTAAAACCCCTATAAATTGTACTTTTGTAATGCGCATAGTAAAGTATATCTATGTGCTAATTTAGGCAACTGTTTTGACAATACTGCAAGCTATACATATATTAGAATTGGAGCGCCCTTATACACATGATAGTATAAAAAAGGCATACAGGCAGCAGGCCAAGTTATGGCACCCTGATAACTTTAGGGTATATGAACAGCAAATAGAAGCCGGAAGGCGCTTTATTGAAATTAAAGAGGCTTACGACCAATTGGTTAGTATAGACATTGAAGCACTAAATAACTACAACCCAGCCTATGATAATGCCATATTGAAGCGGAACAGGGCAGCAGAACCTATACGCTACAAAGAGGAGCATAAACTATTTAAAACCCCATTATTTAAAGAGGCTGATAACATACTATCCCTTTTTTACCTATTTGCCAAATGCAACTGGTTTGGGCTACCAATGTTATTTGCCAGGGCCTATAATGTAGTAAACAATTATATAAAACCCTATAAAAAAGGATATGGCCCCAGTGCTGCAAGGTTTGTTTTGTTTTTGTTTATAATACTAGGTAGCACTGCGCTAGCTGCAGCAGTTGTGCCCATACTGGTATTTATAGCATTGCTATTTGCACCATTAATGTGGATATATATAAAAAGTGTAAAAGGGTTAACAAAGGTTTTTACATATATGATTGGTTATTTACCTGCCCCCAACTGTGGCTATATAGGTGGAGAACTACTATACCTTACACTTAGGAGCCTAATGCCTGTTATATTAATAATAGCTGCAGTTTTGTACATTCCTTTTAGTGAAATGGAAAACGTATACCTGCTGCTTTTTAGCGGATATATAGTATTTAGCCTTTTTATTACCATAAGTGTGCTGTACGAATGGGTTTCTTTTTACAGGGTGCAGTATCTTCGCAGCAAAATTAAAAACAGTTATACCCCAGAGTAATGGACCGCAGACGATTATATTTTTTCATATTTGGCATAGTGGCCGGCAGCGTATTTGTATATTTTATATTGATTAAAGGAAAAAAATTCCCGGCGTGGTTACCTGCAGACAGGGTTAAAGACCAGATAAAGGGTACACGAATAGAACTTACACCAAAAGCTACCTGTGTTATTACCTGCACTAATATAGCTCCTAAAGAAATAGGTGCTATACTGGCCGATGGGGATGTATTATTCTCAGAAAGCGATACCCGCAAAAAGCCTTACCCTGTTTACCATATAGCAGGCAAAACTGCCAAGGGGCAAGAAGTTACCGTATATACCGAAACAAACTCTAAAACTCAGGTTACCCTGGTTTTGGAGATTGTACCAAAAGAAAAATCGCAACTACAGGATTGTAATTGCGATTAATTATACTTTATAAAAGAAACCTTAGGCCGCTTTTACTTTTTTGCTGTTTTTCTTGTATATGTTGTAAGCACCGTAACCTACGCTTGCAAGAATCATAATAGCTACAGCTATACCAGCTATTGAAGCTACTTCTGGCGGCGGATTAGGATCTGGAGGCCCACCTTGCGCAAATGAGAACTTAGCTAAAAAAGGTGCAAGAAACGCAAAGACTGTTAAGGTAAGCGCTCTGTTTTTTGTAAAAAATCTTTTCATAAGCATTGTATTATTAACAACCGATGTACAAAGTTAATAAAATAATTTAATAATGTACACCGGCTGTAGATAAATTTAATAAAACATTGTTTGTTAATTAATTAGCTCCAAGTAACAATTTTTGATTGTAAACTTTGGTTCCGGTTACAACACGTACCATATAATAACCACTAACTACATTTGTTAAGCTTAGTTCGGTTCGGCCATTAACTGTTGAAATGCCTGTAAAAGAATCTATCTGTTGACCTAACATATTAAATACTGACAAATTGGCCTTATCAGCACCAAGGTTAGTAAACTCAAGTACAATATGGTTACCCTGGCCTAATATTTTAAGGCTGCCTGCATTTGCGTTTTCGATACCGGTTGTGGTGTTGGTTACGGTAATAGTTTTAACAGCTATATCGTTACATACATCGTTAGTTGCTGTCAGGGTTACGTTGTAAGTACCTTCTGCATCGTAAGCGTGTACCACGTTGGCTGAACCTGTCTGGGTGTTACCATCGCCAAAGTTCCATACATACTC
>CAMBQF010000155.1 GCA_945869825.1 Chitinophaga pinensis
TTAGGGTCGGGCTGTAAAAAACTACCAGGTGTTATGGTCCATGTACCACCAGGAGTAGTTGGGTTGAGATTGTATGTAAAAGTGTTATTAAGCAAGGTTGGGTTAAACGATGCGTTGCAGTTGGTGTTTACTACTGTAACCTGCTGACAATAGTTTGAAATACAGCCGTTAGCATCAGTAACATACACACAAACGTTGTAAACGCCCGGATCAAAAGTGTGCGAAACATTACCGGTAGGAAGGGTTAGGTTTGGACCGTCACCAAAATTCCATGTGTAGGTAAAGGGAGCTGTGCCGGTGCTTGTAGTTATAAAAGTAAAGGTAGTATCGTTAACCGGAATAACTGAAAAAGCCGATTGGCAGCCGTTGTTTGGGGCGCTAATAACTACAGTATCGCAATAGGTACTGGTGCAGCCTGTAGTTGTAGTTATAGTTAAACATGCTACAAATATACCAGTGCTGTCGTACACATGGTTAGTACTGATATTAGGGTTGTTACCAGAGGTTGTTCCATCGCCAAAATCCCAAAACGAGCTACTTATCTGCCCAGTTGTTACTGTAGATGTATTATTGAAATCAACATCTAAAGAGGGGTAGTTAGTGGTAATGTCAAACCCAGCCTGACACAGGTTGTTGTTATCGCAAATACTAAAGTTTAGTTGTGCAATATCTGTAGTACCTTGGTTATTTTGCGTTGTTTGCACGTTGCCAAAGTTCTGGCAGTCGTATACCCGTACCTTATAAATTTGGTTAGGGCCAACCACACTGCCATTGGTAATGTAAAAGTTATAGTTGCCGCTGTTGTTAGTGTAAGCAGTGGCATAATAACCGCCGCCGCTGCCGTTAATAGTATCCCTCCAAACCTCAACTAATTTGTTGGCTATCGGGGTGTTGTCAGAAGAACGGGTTACCTGTCCGGAGATATAAAAATCATTAGGCAACACCTGTGCATTTACTGCGCCTACAAAGGCTAACAGAAATAGGATTGAATAGAGTATTTTTTTCATGGCGTTGTGTGTTTCTTGTTTCACGTTACAAATATGCAAACACATATCTGTAGTATATAAGCAAGTTTTTCAATTTCTTACCCGTTCAACAGGGTTTATTTTTGCTTTTATTATATTTATATTATTGATAAACAATTGTTTTACAATATATAGTTATTTCAGTATTCAAAACTCAATATGCCCAAAAATAAAAATGAAAGAGCAGTTTTATCTGTTCTTTCATTTTCTTAATCTTTGTTCTATATTAATTATGCATTCTGCATTTTGAATTCTGCATTAGAAATTGCTCCGGGATACACCTTCAGTGCCTCTTCCAAACAATCCATTGCAGCTTGTAAATCAGCAACATTCAATACATAACCAATTCGTACCTCCTGCAGGCCAAGCCCTTTGGTGGCATAAAAGCCCGTACATGGCGCCAGCATCACCGTAGCGTTGTTGTATTCAAAATCTTCCAACAACCAGCGACAAAACGTGTCTGAGTTATCTATTGGCAAACGGGCAATGGCATAAAACGCACCCGATGGGGTAGGACAGTAGGCACCTTCCATTTTATTAATACGCTCTACAACCACATCCCTTCGCTTAACATATTCGGCCACTACGGCATCAAAATAGCTTTTCTCCGTATCAAGGGCCGCCTCGGCAGCTACCTGGCCTAAGCTTGGCGGACTTAGCCTTGCCTGGGCAAACTTAAGGGCTGTGCCCATTAGTTCTTTGTTGCGGGTAATAAACGCACCTATGCGTACGCCGCACATACTGTAGCGTTTAGATACAGAGTCTACCACCACGGCATTGTTTTCTAAGCCCGGCAGTTGCAGTATCGATGTAAACTCGGCACCATCATAGCAAAACTCTTTATACACCTCATCGGCAAACAAATAAAGGTTGTGACGTTTTACAATATCGGCCAAAGCCTCCAGTTCTGCTTTAGAGTATAGGTAGCCCGTTGGGTTACCGGGGTTGCATATAATTATGGCCTTTGTTTTAGGCGTAATAAGCTTTTCAAACTCGCTAACGGCTGGCAGGGCAAAGCCACTTTCTATAGTAGCTGTTACCGCTTTTACAACAGCACCTGCTGCGCAGGCAAAGCCCATATAGTTGGCATATAACGGCTCGGGTACTATCACTTCATCGCCTTCATCAAGGCAGCTCATCAGGCCAAACTGTATGGCTTCAGATCCGCCTGTGGTTACCATTATCTGTGTAAAATCAAGATCTATACCCCAGCCTTTGTATTGTTCGGCCAGCTTGCGGCGGTAGCTTTCGTTACCCGCGCTGTGGCTGTATTCAATAACCTTTTGGTCGTAGTTATGTATAGCGTCTAAGGCAATTTTTGGGGTTTCAATATCGGGCTGGCCAATATTTAAGTGGTAAACCTTGCGGCCTTTGCTTTTTGCTTCTTCAGCGTAGGGCACCAATTTACGTATTGGCGACTCGGGCATGTTTTGCCCCTTTTTAGAAATGCTTGGCATAATTATTACGTATCCTAAATCCACAGCAAAGGTACAAAAAAGCCCGCACTACTTTAGCCGATAAGTATAAACCTATACGCTGCACGCTAAACGCTGTGCGCTAATTTGATAGACTGTCTTTCGGCATCGCAGGCGTATCGCTACGCACTACATTTATTTTCACCGCAATATCTTTTACAGGCGTGCGGCCGTTGCTGGTTACCGTTAGTTTTTTCACTGCCATTCCTATCTTTTGGGTGTCGTAGGTAACCTTTATTACTCCTGATTGCCCTGCTTCAATAGGCTCATTAGGCCACTCAACCGTAGTGCAGGTGCATTGGGCTTTTACATCACTAATAATTAGCGGGGCCCTTCCGCTGTTAGAAAATTTAAACTCGTAGGTAGCCACTGTTCCTGATGCTACAGTGCCAAAATCGTACATATTATTGCTAAAATCTACATCGGCTGTTTTTTGTGCCGATGCATAAAAGCTTACGCATAGCATTGCAGCCATTGCAACCATTTTCCTTTTCATAAAATTGGGTGGAGTGTGTTAAGAGAAATTGATAAGCACCGTGTAGTGCCCAAGCAAGGTAATCTTATTAATTGGTTTAATGCCTAATTAGTTTTTCCTCTGTAAAATAAAATAGTCAGCACAAAAAAAGCGCTACCCCTTTGAATAGGTAGCGCTTTAGTTAAACTAAACTTACAAATTATAACACACACAATATTATTTGCCCGTGCCTGGCAATGTCTCTTTCTTTTCAGGGGTTCTACTGGCGGGTGCAGCCGGAACTACTTCACCTTTTATGGTAATTACTTTAGGGTTAGTCCTTGCGTTAGATGTTATGGTAACCGTTTTGCTAAAAGGGCCTGCTGCTTTAGCATTATACCCTACAGTAATTTTGGCTGATTTGCCGGGAGCAATAGGCTCTTTAGGCCATTCGGGTGCAGTGCACTGGCAACTTGGTTTTACGTCGCTAATAATAAGCGGCTCTTTGCCAATATTGGTAAATTCAAACGTGGTTTTCACCGGCACGTCTTGCGGTATTTTACTAAAATCGTACATCTCTTTTTTAAATGTAAAGTCAGCCCCGTTGGGGCTGGTTGTTGTACCAATAGCCGATTGGGCAAAGGCACCTGTAAAAAAAAGCACCCCAAGTGTAGTAAAAATTAAGCTTTTCATAGTCAATTTGTTTAGGCTGAATAATCAATTATACGCTATGATAACACTACTATTATTGTGCCACAAATTATCCAAAAAAAATTTTGTTAAATAGCACAAGAAAATAAAGCACCCTTCTCTTCTTTAGCTAAAGGATTATTAGAATAAAGTCCTACCCTGTATTTATTCCCATCTCCGTTGTTAGTGGGTTTAGGGGAGAGGCTGCAAAAAAAATCCCGCCTTTTTGGGGCGGGATTTTTTATATAAGGTTGTTTATCTCTTATTTGTTGGCTGGTGTACCTGAGTTGGTTTTAACAGGAGCCAGGTTGTTTTGGTCTTCTGGTGCTAATACAGAACCTTTAATAAAGATTTCTTTAGGGTTAGTTTTAGCATTAGAAGTAATGGTTACTTTTTTGTCGATACCACCTGTACGTTTGCTATCGTAAGTAACTTTTATTTTGCCTGTTTTGCCTGGAGCGATAGGCTCTTTTGGCCACTGTGGCACAGTACAACCGCAAGAACCTTTAGCATCGCTAATAATTAATGGCTCCTTACCGGTGTTGGTAAATTCAAATTCATACTCGGCAGGGGCGCCGTTTTTCAAGGTACCGAAATCATGTACGTCTTTTTTGAAGGTGATTTCAGCAGCGTTTGGGTTTGGCGTAGCGGCTGTTGTCGAGGTTTGCGTTTGAGCGCTAACTAGGCCTACCATGCAAAATGATGCGATGATTGATAAGGCAACTTTTTTCATTGTTCTAAAATTATAATTGTTTTACTTGTTTCGTTTCTAAACTTATATCTAAAATCGTGCCAACTCATAAAGCAGCATTCCAAAGCTACATATTTTTTTGCTAATAACAACTGTTGGTACAAATATTTTAGTTAATGGTTGGTAGTTGATGGTGAATAGTTAGCCTTAGTAAAGCATAGATGGGGTTACATAATTCATAATTACTAATTTATAATTATTGAACCATTATTGTTGATAAAGCCCACTAAAGACAATTATAAAACCACAAGCTTTCACTATATTTACATTGGCTTATTGGCTAATTCGTTAATCTGCTAATTTAATATGATGCCACAGCTAAATTTTCCGGAATACCCTTTCCGCATAGTCCAAAACCAGGGCCGTGGCGATATTTTTGACCCTGTAAGGCGTAAAATGGTGGCACTTACCCCCGAAGAGTGGGTACGCCAGCATACTATCCAATACCTTTCTGTCGATTTAGGATATCCGCTTTCGCTAATTGCAGTTGAGGGCGGCCTTAGCCTTAACGACCTTAAAAAGCGTTTTGATTTGCTACTTTATAATACCGCTGGCCATCCCACGTTGCTGGTTGAGTGTAAAGCCCCGGGGGTGAAAATTACCCAGGCCGTGTTCGACCAGGCTGCCCGCTACAATATGGCGTTTAAAGTAGGCCTGCTGTTTGTTACCAATGGCATGGACCATTATTGTTGCCAGATAGACCACGCAACTGGCGAAATTTCGTTTTTACAATCTATTCCACAATACGATAAACCCATTTTACAAAGTCCACCACTATGATAAAGAAGTACGTTGCCCTAGCGGCGTTGTTTACTGCTGTTTCTTTTTCTGCTATTGCACAGGTAGCCCAATACGCCCTGCCCAATTTTACCGAGGCTGATTGCGAAGCTAAAACAATCAACCTAAAGGTAAAAGACCAATACCGGAGTTTATGCACAGCGGCCGGCATAAACAACTCAGCGCTAAATAACTATCTGGGCACCATTGGTGGAGCCGTGCAGTTAATCTTCCCTAATGCTAAGCAACCCGATAAAAAGCTATACGAGCAAGCCGAAAAGCCTGCCGATATTACCTTGATATACCGTATTAAATACACTGCCAACCTGCCGTTGCGCAAGGTTATAAACGCGCTTACACAAACCGGGCTGTTTGTATATGCCGAGCCTAACTTTATTATGCAGAAATGCTATACTGTTAATGATGCAAGTGTGGGCAACCAGTACTACATAGGACAACTAAAAGCCGACCAGGCATGGGATGTTTGGAAAGGCGATACCAACTTGGTTATAGGAATAGTAGACTCCGGGGTTGATACTAACCACGTAGACCTTAAGCCCAATATTAAATACAACTATAACGACCCTTACAATGGTATTGACGATGATGGCGATGGCTATATTGACAACCGCCGTGGCTGGAACATGTGGGCTAATAACGATAATGTGTACGATGCGCAAGACAGTCATGGCACATTTACTACCGGTATATCATCAGCTAAAACAGATAATGGGATAGGTGTAGCCGGCATCGGGTTTAAATGTAAATTTTTACCTGTGCGTTTAGATGATAATGTGGGCAATTACATACGTGCTTACGATGGGGTTGTTTACGCTGCCGACCACGGCTGCAAGGTAATTAATTGCTCGTGGGGCAGCCGTTTCCCCAGCAATTTTGGGGTTGATATAATTAACTACGCCGTAATAAATAAAGATGTAGTGGTTATAGCATCGGCAGGTAACGATAATAATCAAGAACCCTTTTACCCTGCATCGTTTCAATATGTAATAAACGTGGCGGGCTTGCAGCAAAGCAACCAAAAATCGCCTACCTCATCGTGGGGGGCTAATATTGATATTGTGGCCTATGGTTCGGGCATTTATAATACGTATAACCCAAATACCTATACCACTTCGGGCGGCACATCAGCAGCAGCGCCTATGGT
>CAMBQF010000156.1 GCA_945869825.1 Chitinophaga pinensis
AGGGCGGGCTTATTTATCCGCAACATAATTGCCGATAATGTCAGTGGGCCGGTGTGGGCGCCAACCATTTATGCGCAGGACGATTTTATGGCGCACCTGTCTAACTACACCGTTGCCGACAGGCTTACCCAACTGTTTTATTTTTACGAAATTTATAAGGAGATAGAGGGCGAAGAGGCGAAGGCGTTTGCTGAGTTTATCCACTGGGCTCCTACGCTGCTGGCCGACTTTAACGAGATAGACCAATACCTGGCCGATACGCGCCAGCTGTTTGCTTACCTTAACGAAGCCAAGGCTATTGAGCTATGGAACCTGGGGCATGAGCTTACGGACTTCCAAAAAAAATACCTGCACTTTTGGGGGCAGATGAAACAGTTTTATGCTGCCCTAACCACCAAGCTAAGCAGCGAAGGGCTTGCCTACCAAGGCATGGCGTACCGTAAGGCTGCGGAGAATCTGGAAGAAGCAGAAGGCACGATAGAATGGAGCAAGGTTTATTTCCTGGGTTTTAACGCGCTAACGGCGGCGGAAGAAAGGGTGATGAAATACCTGACCAAGATTAAGAAAGCCGAGATATTTTGGGATGCTGATACCTTTTACATTGATAACCCCAACCACGAGGCAGGTAAGTTTTTGCGCAAGTACCGCGAGTATTTTGGTGCCGAGAATTTTAACTGGGTAGAAAACCATTTGAGCAACCCCGAAAAGGAGATTGAGATAATTGGCGTGTCGGGCAATGCGGCGCAGGCTAAGTTGGCGGGGCAGATACTGGAAGACCTATCGGCAGAGCGCGGAGGGAAGATGGCAGGCACGGCCTTGGTACTGGCCGATGAGGGGTTGTTGTTGCCCGTGTTAAACTCGCTGCCGCAAAATATAGATGCCATAAACGTAACGATGGGCTACCCGCTAAAGTACACGCCCGTAGCATCGTTTATTGATGCGCTATTCAGCCTGCATATAAGCAGTTTAAAGTTTTCGGAAGGGCGTAAAGATGCCCGTTACTACCATAAAGATATTGCCACGCTGGTATCGCACCCGCTGTTTAATTTGCTGGTGGGCGATGCTATTACGGCTACCAATCCGCTAAATACCATATCCAAACGCAACTACGTATTCCTATCTAAAAAACTGGTAGACGATTTGTTTACCGGCGAGGTTGGTAATACGGTAATTTACAGCCCTAAGGAAGATTACATTATTGGCTTTGTAGACCATATGCTGGATATTGTTATCAAGCTAAAAGATAAGCTGCTGCTGGTAATGGAAACTGAAACAGGCAGCGAGCTTACGCTGGAATACCTGTATACCTACCACCGCTATTTAAAAAAGCTTAAAACACTACTGGGCAACAACCCGCTGGTGACTGATTTGCAAACGCTACGGTCGCTGTTTAACCAGTTGATAAGCAATACTACCATCCCTTTTTATGGCGAGCCTTTGCGCGGCTTGCAGGTAATGGGTATGCTGGAAACCCGTACGTTGGATTTTGAAAATATTGTGCTGCTATCGGCCAACGAAGGGGTTTTGCCTCAGGGCAAGGCCGGGCATTCGTTCATCCCCTTCGATATAAAAAGGGAATATGAATTGCCTACGTATGCTGATAAAGATTCGATATTCGGCTACCATTTTTACCGCTTGCTGCAACGCGCCCAAAAAGTGTGGATACTCTATGGCACCCAAACCGATGGGGGCATAGGCGGCAAAGAAAAAAGCCGTTTTATTGTGCAGCTGGTAAATGAATTGAAGGGCCCCAAGATAGAAGAGAAGCTGCTGGAGATACCACTGGGAACAGCGCACGATAATGTTATCAGCTTTAAGAAAACACCCGCGGTAATAGAAAAGCTAACGCAGATAGGGCAGGGGGAGAAAGGCTTCTCGCCATCGGCACTAACCATGTTTATACGCTGCCCGTTGCAGTTTTACTTTAGGTATGTGGCGGGGCTAAAGGAGAATGAGGAGGTGGAAGAAACACTGGAGGCCGCTACTATGGGTACGGTTATCCACAAGGTGCTGGAAACTCTCTTTAGGCCCTATATAAATCAGCTATTGAAACCCGAGCATATTGAAACAATGCAGGGGCTTGCACCAATGGTTATAGACCATGTGTTTAACGATGAGCTGGGGGCAGAGAATTATCAGTTTGGTAAAAACCTGCTGATATATCGAGTATCGAAACGATTTGTAGAGAATTTCGTGGCCTTCCAAAAACAACTGTTGCAGGATGATACCGATAAGGGCTTTGACACCGTTGTAACCAATTTGGAGCAGCCATTGGCAGCGCCTTTTGTGGTTGGCAGCACTGAAGTTAAAATAGCGGGTAATGCAGACAGGATAGAACAAAGTGGCAACGACATACGCCTGATGGATTACAAAACCGGCAAGGTTGATAATACCGAACTGAAGTTTACCCACTGGGACGATTTGATACAGAACCCCGACTATGCCAAAAGCTTTCAGCTATTAACCTACGCATGGTTGTACCATAAAGGTAACCCCGAGGTAGCGGGCAGGCTTCGCCCATCTATTATAGCCTTTACAAAGCTTAGCGATGGCCTTAAAGAGTGTGTAACGCCTGTTAATGCCGGATATATTACCGATGAGGATTTGGCGGGCTTTGAGGGTGTATTGCAGCAACTGCTAACACGCCTGTTTAATACAGAGGAGGAGTTCTTCCAAACCCCTGAAAAGCAAAATTGCAGATACTGTATTTATAACAGCATCTGCAACCGCAACTAGTAAAACAATCTTTAATCTACTATTATATACTCTTTTGGTCTAGGCCTTTATTTAAATTAATCAACTACTACAATACGTTTAACGGCATCGCCCATGTTGGTTTTAATGGCCAGAAAGTAAATACCTGCCGGAATATTCTGGGTATCGATAGTCATCAGGTGCCCATCTAAATCGTCAGGGCGCTGAGTCATAACTTTAGAACCAATGGCGCTTAACATAGTAACCTCGGTAATGCTAAGCTTGCTGTGGGTGGTGTTAATTTTAACACTACCACGGGCAGGGTTAGGGAACGCTTTAACAAAGCCCTGTACCTCGTCTTTAGTAATAATATCATCAGAACGGCCAGAAGTACCGTTATTATCGGTGCCACCAATGTTTGGGCTGGTAAAGGCACCACTAACCCCGCTACCGCTATGGTCAGCGGTAACGGATTTAATATCTACAACAATTACAGAGGCGCTGCCGGCATCGTTATCCTGAATAACGCCTGAAACATTATCAATGGTAATCTCTTTAAGGTTTCCAAATAGAGTTAGTTTGCCACCGCTGCCACCAATGGTACCACCGCCGTTTACAGGGGTAATAGTTACATCATCAGTAGCAAGGTTTGATACATCAAGAGCAACCAGCATATAGTCGCCTTTTATAACCTGCGATTTGATGGGTACTTCCTGAGTGCGGCCATTAATATTTATGGTAAAGTTTTGCGGCTGGTAGTTTGTTATATTCCCTTTTTCTGTCTTAAGGGTAAGTTCTATAGTGCCTTTTTGAATATCGCCAACAGTAACGGGACTGCTAAACGAACCATTTTGAGCAAAGCCTGTTGTGCATGTAAACACGAAAGCTAATGCGGTTAAGCTTTTTAAGCCAGCGGTAATGCCCTGCAATAATCCCTTGCCGAACATTAAATCAGGTTGTTGTGTTTTCATGGTTGCTTTGTTTTTTATGTGTTTAACAATACACACTATGCAAATATTACGAATATAATACGTTAAATCAAATACATGTTTTGCAGTTTATCGGATGCAAATAGGATTAAAATTTCACAAATAAAAACAATAAGTAATTAAAAATCAATAAGTTAATACCTGTATTTTATCGCCTAACCTGCTTAAATTTATCCGTTTATCGGAAAAAGCTGCATTTTTAGCTTAAATTGCCCTACTTAAATACAAAAATGACAGAACGTACTCTACATATTACGGTTGCCGAGGCTGAAAGTTTCGATACGTTGCCTGAATATTTAAAGCCTTTGATGGCCAAGGCCCAAGAGGCTGCCAAGGCAGCATATGCACCTTATTCAAACTACAAGGTAGGGGCGGCTTTATTATTAGCCGACGGTACTATGCTTATTGGCAACAACCAGGAGAATATAGCCTACCCATCGGGCGTGTGTGCAGAGCGGGTGGCATTTTTCTCGGCATCGGCAAACTACCCGGGGATAGAGATACAGGCGGTGGCGGTAACAGCTATAAACGAGCGCAACCAGGACGATGTGGCTTGTACACCTTGCGGTGCCTGCCGCCAGGTAATGGCTGAATATGAAACTAAACAAGGCAAAGCAATACCTTTGGTAATGCCCGGCGGAAATGGGACGTATGTGGTAACTAAAAATATTGCTACACTTTTGCCGTTTCAGTTTGAGGCTGAAGGGTTAAAGAAAGGGTAATACCCGCATTACAATCAATTAAAGCAACAAAGCTATATTATGCATAATGAAAGCAAATAGCTAATTAAAAAAACAATGAGTAAAAAAGATAAAGAACTGCGTAAGTGGTTAACAGAGGAGATTTTGACAGTTCTGAAAAAGAGCAATAAAAAACCATTAAACTACAAGCAGGTTGCTTCGGCCCTGCAAATAAACGATGCCAACGTAAAGAAAACCGTTGCCGATGTGCTTAAAACGCTACAAAGCAGCGGCCTAATCGAAGAAGACGGTCACGGTAAATACAAAGTAAAACAAACAGGTGCACATGTTACCGGTGTGGTAGATATGACCGCCTCAGGCTCGGGCTACGTTGTAGTAGATGGCAGCGCCGAAGATATTTTTGTAAACTCCCGCAACCTGAAAACCGCTCTTAATGGCGACACTGTTAAAGTATTTGTTTACGCCCGTCGCACAGGCAAAAAGCCCGAGGGCGAAGTTGTAGAAGTTATCAGTCGAGGTAAAACTGAGTTTTCGGGTATTATAGAAGTATCGAAAAACTTCGCGTTTGTATCGCCGGATAGTAGTAAGATGGGCACCGATATTTTTATCCCTTTAAACGCATTGAACGATGCCAAGGACGGTGAAAAGGTTATAGTGCGCATTACAGATTACCCGCCGGGAGCTAAGAACCCCGTGGGCGAAATTGTACGCGTATTAGGTAAGCCGGGTGATAATGAGACGGAGATAAACGCCATTATGGCCGACTATGGTTTGCCAATGGTGTTCCCCGCAGAGGTAGAGGCAGAGGCCGAAGCCATTAGCTTTGATTTACCTAAAAGCGAAATAGATAAACGCTGGGATTTTAGGGGTGTTACCACCTTTACTATTGACCCTGCCGACGCGAAAGATTTTGACGATGCCTTATCGATAGAAAAACTGAAGAACGGCAACTGGAGGATAGGGGTGCATATTGCCGACGTGTCGCATTATGTGCAGCCGGGAACGTTGTTGGAGAAAGAGGCATACGCCCGTGCAACATCGGTTTACCTGGTAGACCGTTGCGTGCCTATGTTGCCCGAGAAACTGTCGAACGGGGTATGTTCGTTGCGCCCTAATGAGGATAAGTTTACCATGTCGGCGGTGTTTGAAATGACAGACGAGGCGGAGGTTGTAAGCGACTGGTTTGGTCGTACGGTAATACACAGCGACCGGCGCTTTAGCTACGAAGAAGCCCAATCGGTTATAGAAACCGGTGTAGGCGATTTGGTGACGGAAATAAAAACCTTTGACCGCCTGGCTAAGATTATGCGTGGAATCCGCATGAAGAAAGGCGCCCTGGCTTTTGATAAGATTGAAGTGAAGTTCCACCTGGATGAAAAGGGAAAACCTACGGGTGTGTACTTTAAAGAGAGCAAAGACAGTAATAAGCTGATTGAAGAGTTTATGCTGCTGGCAAACCGCCGCGTGGCTGAGTATGTTGGCAAGCGCAAGCTGGATAAAAAAGGTGGCACGGCGTTGCCTTTTGTATACCGTATACACGACCTGCCCGACCCTGAAAAGCTAACCAGTTTCTCAGAATTTATTGGTAAGCTGGGCTATAAAAAGATTGATGCAAGCTCGCCTACGGGCATTGCAAAATCGCTTAACGTGCTGTTGAAAGATGTAAAAGGCAAGGCGGAAGAAAATATTGTGGAGCAACTGGCTATACGTTCTATGGCTAAGGCTGTGTACAGCATACACAATATTGGCCACTACGGCCTGGCTTTTGGGCATTACTCGCATTTTACATCGCCTATACGCCGCTACCCCGACGTGATGGTGCACCGCCTGCTAATGCAGTATATGGAGGATAATAAAGCCGGTAAAAAAACA
>CAMBQF010000157.1 GCA_945869825.1 Chitinophaga pinensis
GCCGACAAATCATTTCACTACGGCAGTAATTTACATGCTATTTTCCTTACTGATAATTCTACCCTGCCAACCAAAAGGCCCATGCTGGGCTACAATACCGAATCGATAAAGGGCAGGCCCGATATTACCTTCGATTTAACCACCTTTACTGATACTGTTAAGTGGCTACCTGTAGAAGGCACATTTAATGCACAGGGTGGCGAAAACTACGTTGTTATTGGTGCTTTTGGTGTGCCCACCTGCAAAGGTAAATTTCCTGCAAAAGATAAAGCTACCGGTGTGGTAACAGACCGTAAGCCCTATACCTATTATTATATTGATGATGTGTCACTAACTGTAGTTGATGTACCCGCAGAGCCTATAAAAACACCATCTGTTATTAGTTTGGATAAAGCCTTCATCATTCCTAACCTGTATTTTGATATTGATAAATGGGACATCCTGCCTAAGTCGTACGCATCGTTAGACAGTGTTGCCGGTTACCTTAAAACCCTTGTAGGTTTCAGTGTAGAGGTTGGTGGCCATACCGATGATGTAGGCAGTGACGAGCACAACATGAAACTATCAGAAAACCGCGCCAAAGCAATAGCAGATTACCTAATTAACAAAGGTGTCAATCACTCAATAGTAAGCTCTTGGGGCTATGGAGAAACATCGCCCATAAGTACTAATAAGGATTTGAATAGGAGGGTAGAGATAAAGTTAGTAAGGCAGGCGCATTAAGCTGAAAACTGAGAACTGACATCTGAAAGAACTGTCAGATGTTAGGTGTCAGTTATGATTTAAATACTCCCTTCACTCTTTTTTACAATCTGCAATAAAAACTCGCGGGCGCGGAATAGCTGGGCTTTAACAGTACCTAATGGCAGGTCTAGCTGCTCGGCAATTTCTTCGTACGATAGTTCTTGGAAATACCTCATCTCAACCAACTGGCGGTAGCGTGGCTTAAGCTTATCTACTACGTTGCGCATTAGCTTTTCCTTTTGGTGCTTAATCATCTGCTCCTCAGGGTCGGGGCCATGAGAGCGTAACTCCATAGTCATTTCGTCCCCGTCGCCACTGCTATAAGGGTTGTCTATAGAAAAGGTATTGGCCTTTTTACGGCGTATAAAGTCTATACAATTGTTAGTGGCAATTTTAAACAGCCAAGTGCTAAACGCGTAAGTGGGTGTGTATTGCTCCAGGCGCTTAAAGGCCTTGCCAAAAGCTTCAATGGTCAAATCGTCGGCATCATCCTTATTGTTAACCATTTTAAGCAACATAAAGTATACCGAGTCGCGGTAGCGGCCCATCAGTTCAGCATAAGCCTTTTGGTCGCCGCCTTCTACAGCACGGCGTACCAAATTATAATCATACACGGCCTTGGCCGATAAATTTGATCCTAGCTCCATTTGTTCTTTCTGACAAGCAATTTTGATACCGAAATTAATGGATACACAATAAGCATCACTAAATCAAGCAACGGGATATACCCAACAAGGGGTTTCTCGTTCAGTTTTTTAGCGCAGTTACCTAGTACTACCATCATTATTACCAAACGTACTAAAAATACTGCAATAAGAATTGGCCAGTTATATAAAAATACCGCAAGGGTTGTTAACAACAAGTAAAACAATGCAGTAGAAACAAAATACGTAGTTATAAATGAGCGGGTAGAGGCCGGGTAAAACGGTGCAGTGCTTATGTGGCGGCGCTTTTGGGTAAACCAGTCGCCCCAGGTTTTTTTGGGTGCTGACAGGGTATGCGCGTTGTGGTCAATCTCAATAGCCACATTGGTTTTGGTAGCAACTTCCTGTATAAACAAATCGTCATCGCCACTCATAACATGCATGTGCGATGCAAAACCTTTTACATTGAAGAACAGCTCCTTCTCGTAACTAAGGTTTCGGCCAACGCCCATATACGTTTTACCACGCAGGGCTTGTGTAAGGTAATGCACGCCAATAAGGAACGTGTCGTAGCGGATAACCATATTCAAAAAACCTCTACCACGCTCGTAGGGGCTAAAACCTAAAATAATGGTCTTCTTATCAGTAAAGTTGCGCTGCATTAGCTTTAGCCAATCCTGGCTGGCAGGGCGGCAGTCAGCATCGGTAAGTAGCAGTTGGTCGTACTTAGCAGCCTTAATACCAATAGACAGGGCAAACTTTTTACCGTGTTCGTAATGGTCGTTTATGGCAATATTACGTATTTCCAGGTGGGGGTAGTCGGGCTGCATGCGCAGCATCTTTTCGTAACTTTCATCCCACGAGCAGTCGTTAACTACAATAACCTCAAATTTGGGGTAGTTTTGGGTTAGTAGCAGCGGGAGGTACTTCATCAGGTTATCCTCCTCGTTTTTAGCACATATAATGATAGATACCGGCTGCTGGTTAGCAGGTGTTTCGTTCCTTTTGTAGCCTGTCAACTTGGTAAAAACCCCAAGGTAATAGTACAATTGGATAAGAAACACCAGTCCTAGCGCGCAAAGCACCACCATTAACGGTGAAAATGTAAAATCGAAAAACTGTTCCATGCCTACAATCGTGCAAAAGTATGGTTTGGTAGTGTACAAGGGCACGTAATTTTTGCCATTTTTTTAACAATCTAACCTGTAATTCTAATTAACTGTTTACCATGTGCTAATTCGCTAATCGGCTAATTCGCTAATTGAGATTATCTTTGCCCCCAATGAGTCTTACATTTTCTTTAGTTACTACTGATAGTAAAAGCAACGCACGCGCCGGAGTGGTTACCACTGCCCATGGCCAAATACAGACCCCTATTTTTATGCCCGTGGGTACCGTTGGCACTGTTAAAGCCGTCCACACCCGCGAGATTGAGAACGATATTAAAGCCCAGATAATTCTGGGTAACACCTACCACCTTTACCTGCGCCCGGGTTTAGATGTGCTGGAAAAAGCAGGTGGCCTGCATAAGTTTATAGGGGTTAACCGCCCCATACTTACTGATAGTGGCGGCTACCAGGTTTACTCCTTAGCTGCTCAGCGCAAGCTTACCGAAGAGGGTGCCAAATTTGCATCGCATATTGATGGTAGCAAGCATATGTTTACCCCCGAAGGGGTTATGGATATACAGCGCCGCATTGGTGCCGATATTATCATGGCGTTTGACGAGTGCACCCCTTACCCCTGCGAGTATGAGTATGCCCGCAAGAGCATGGAAATGACCCACCGCTGGCTTACCCGTTGCATAGAGCGTTTTGATAGTACCGAGCCTTTGTATGGCTATTACCAAACCCTGTTCCCCATAGTGCAGGGCAGCACCTATGCCGACCTGCGTACCCAAAGTGCCGAGTTTATAGCTGCCCAAAACCGCCCCGGCAATGCCATTGGCGGACTTTCTGTTGGCGAACCGCACGAGATTATGTACGAGATAACCGAACAGGTTTGCGCCATACTTCCTAAAGACAAACCCCGCTACCTTATGGGGGTTGGTACGCCTGCCAATATTCTGGAAGGTATAGCCAACGGCATTGATATGTTTGATTGCGTGATGCCCACCCGCAACGCACGCCATGGCATGCTTTATACCACCGAGGGTATCATCAACATAAACAACCAAAAGTGGAAAGAGGATTTTTCTCCTATTGACCCTGCCGGTATTACCTATGTTGACACCCAATATACCAAAGCTTACCTGCGCCATTTGTTTGCCTCGGAAGAGCTGCTTGGCCCGCAAATAGCCAGTGTACACAACCTTGGCTTTTACTTATGTCTTGTAGGCCAGGCCCGCGAGCACATTATTGCCGGCGACTTTGCTACCTGGAAAAATGTGATGGTGGAGAAGCTGAGCCGCAGGCTTTAAACCTCTCTTATCCTCCCAACATACACTGCAACTCCCAACACCACAATAGCACTGGCTAAAAATATAACAGGTGCGCCCAGGCTAAACCATATAATGCCCGCCATACTGCTGGCTATAAGCGTTGCAATACTCTGGAAAGCGGTATAGGTACCAACTGCTGTTGCTGTTTTCTCCTTCTCGCATACGTTGGTAATCCACGCTTTAGCAACACCATCGGTACAGGCTGCGTAAATACCGTAGATAAAAAACAAGGTGAAAAACATCCACTCTGCATTTGCATAGGCCATACCCGCATATACCAGTACGAACATAAATAGCCCCATTATAAAAACAGTTTTTTTGCTAATTTTATCGGCTATTCTACCAACGGGAAATGAGAATAGTGCAAATACCATGTTGTAAAATATGTACATAATTAATACCGCACTATCGCTATAGCCTGCCTCTTTTATTTTCAATAGCAAGAATATATCCGAACTATTAAACAAGGTAAAAGCAAGCAACCCAATTACCAGTTTTTTATAAATGGGTGGGCTGTTTTTCCAATAGTTTATAAAATCGAAGAACTTTGTTTTAGGCTGATTAACAGCTACAGGTTTACGTTTTTCTTTTACCAGAAGAGTTATGGCTACTGCTATCAATCCCGGTACAAAAGCAATAAGGAACAGCATGCGGTAATTCTCGGGGTAATAATGCAAATAAATTAAGGCAGATAATGGCCCGATAACTGCCCCGAGCGTATCCAGTGCTTTGTTAAAACCAAATACTGTTGCCTTGGTTTCGGGGGTGGCTTCGTCAGATAAAATAGCATCGCGTGCCCCCGTGCGTATACCCTTACCCAATTTATCGCCAAATCGGGCAAAAAACACCCACAGCGGTATGGCAAAAGCGGCAATGGCTGTTTTGCTGATGTTGCTTAGCAGGTAGCCCAGTTGAACAAAAGGTAACCGTCGTCCTGTGTTATCACTAAGGCTGCCAAAGTAGCCCTTGCTTAACCCGGCAGCGGCTTCGGCAAAGCCTTCCAATACCCCAATCAGCACAATACCAAACCCAATGGATTTAAGGTACAATGGCATTACGGGAATAAGCATCTCGCTGGAGGCATCGTTAAACAGGCTGACTAACGACAGGATAATTACATTGCGGGAAATAATTTTTGCACGCTGCATAAAGTAAAGATATATCTTATTGATAGTGTTTTTATAGTTTGTGTATTAAACAATTTGACGACATAGCTGTAATAATCTGCATGAAAAATATTACCCTCATAACCATCGTATTTGCTTTTAGCCTGCAAACACTTAATGCCCAGTTGGCCGACACTACCTTATATGCTACACGCTATGCAAAAACTAACCATGCACACGCTGTTGTATTAGGCAGTTGGGGCGCTGTAAACCTAATTGGCGGCACTGCATGGGCACTAAGCAGCACCGGGCAAACACGCCAATTTAATGTAATGAATGCAGCCTGGGGAGGTATTAATTTAGGTATTGCATCGGTAATGTTTATTGGACTTAAAAAAGAAAACGCAAAAACCTATTCTCTTTATGATAACATACAAAGGCAGGCCAAACTTGAAAAAGCTTTGCTATTTAATACGGGACTTGATGCAGCCTACGTTATGGGCGGTTTAGCAATGAACTACTACGGGCAATTACCCAATGCTAAAAACGGCGCGCGCCTTCAAGGATTTGGAAATAGTATAATGGTACAAGGTGGCTTTTTATTTGCACAAGACCTTGTGTTTTATTTGCTGCATACCAACAACCGCAAAAAGCACCAGGGCGGCTGGCAAGTGCTAATTAATGGGCGATAGTAAATTATAACAAAAAAGATTCAATAACCTACCCCTCTCATTTGAGACACCACGCACAACTTGTTAGAATTAAAGATAAGTGGTTTGGACTATTGCAAAGAATAAACCTGGCAAGGTTTTTACAAGGCGATAGCCAGATATATTATTTCCTCTGTAAATACTTACCCTTGGTAAAAAACATATTGCCATACAGCGGCGACTCAAACACATAGGCCAAGCTATTACTTCATTTGCTCCGTTCCATAATAAATACCCAAACAAATAATACCCAAAACAGCCAACCCAATACTATTGCGAATGAGTGCTTTTTTGCCCCTTTTTACCCGCGCGGGCTGGTTATTCTGTGTAACGGTTATAATGAGGACAAATGGGCGTATAATAAGATACCCAAGGCTAAATAATCCAAACCCTATATAAAATACAAGCATTACAGCTCGTGCGTAATCTGGTTGGTTACTTTAGACAGAATTTCGAACGCATGCTCGGCGGTGCGGTTTTCATCATCAAGGGTGGGGTTTATCTCCACCATCTCAAAGCAGCACACTTTGCTATCGCGTACCAAACGCAGTAGCAGGTTACCCGCTTCGCGCTCATCCAAGCCACCCGGGG
>CAMBQF010000158.1 GCA_945869825.1 Chitinophaga pinensis
GTTGATAAAGACAGCACATGGTTATATAACGACCAGGCAAGTGTGCAAATGGATTGCGGTATGCCCACTTCAGAACCCGATACGGTGAAAATATCTGCAATAAGGGTGGATATAAAAAAGCCCGGCAGTTACATTATTGCCATACCGTTTAAAGGCGGCGAATTACGTTCGCCGGTGTTTAAAATAGTGCCGTTTACAGGCGGTAAATACTATGGGTTGCTGGATATGCGCGAGCCGTCTATCAACTTTCCGGGTGAGCTGCATTACAACCAGATAACTGTGATGCTTGATATGAAACCCGACGGCAAATACAATTACAATTATGGCTCGTTACTTAGCGAAGAGGGTACCTATACTGTAGCAACAGATAGTATCACATTTAAGCCCATAAAAAGCGTTATCCCTAATGTATCTAACCCCAGTATATTATTGAGGGGCAGTTACAGTTACTATTTCAACAGCGGCTATATTATGCTTACACGTAATTTAGCTAACGACAACTACTACCATTACAGCTTAAGGCCGGTAAAAAAGTAGTTGAACATTGCAAATCCCCCCCTCGCTACGCGAGGTACTCCCTTTAAAAGGGAGAGTTGTTTCCTAGCTGGTCGCATAAGGCTTTGTGCGTGGGGATTTTTTTGCAAAATTAGTTACGGACCTGAAATTTCGAAGAGCAGGTGGTTTTGTGCGGCTGTCTGGCGCGGCGAAACGAAATGAAGGTCTATTATTTTGCACGGCCCTCTTTGCTTACTTTCTTCGGCCGGGAAGAAACGAAGTTCATTTATACCTATAAAAACATTCAAACAATAAATAAAGTAAGTGCATGCCGCATAGCCAGCCCACGGTAGTGCTGTCTGCAAAGGACACTGAGAAAATTATTTTGTTTTTGATTGCTTAATTATCAAAAAAACTTAATTTGCCCCTTAGTCAACCTAATGCTATTACTACGTATGAAGAACATCTACCAAAAGTTCCTATTCACTTTTGTATATACCCTGTTTGCTGCCGCTGCGTTTGCGCAGGTGCAAGCCGTTACAGGCAAGGTAACAGATGAAGCCACCAAACAACCCCTCGGCTTTGCTACTGTGGTGGTAAAAGGCACCACCAACGGCACCAGCACCGATGCCGCGGGTAATTACAAACTCGATGTAGACTTTAAAGGCGCCGACAATATAGTGCTGGAGGTTACTTACCTGGGCTATGAAAAATCGGCAGTAACCGTTACCAAGGGCGTAAAAGAGATAAACTTAACCGCAAAGGCTGTAGGCGTTACCTTTAAAGAAGCCGTAGTAACTGGCTCCCGTGTTTCTGAAACTATTTTAGAGTCGCCCGTTGATATTAAAAAAATGGGCATTCGCGATATTGAAGCCAACCCCGGTGGCGACTTTTACCAAAGTATGAGCAATATGCAGGGCGTTGATATAACCACTGCCAGTATGGGCTTTAAAGCTGTAAACATGCGCGGCTTTAACACTACCGCCCCGGTGCGCGTGGTGCAAATGATAGACGGGATGGACAACCAGGCACCAGGCCTAAACTTTTCGGTAGGCAACCTTGTGGGTGCAAACGACCTTGACTTATTTTCTGTTGAGGTAGTAACCGGTGCCGCCTCTGCCCTATACGGCCCCAATGCCTTTCAGGGTGTGGTAAGCATGAAAACCAAAAACCCTTACGATTATCAGGGGCTTGATGTATTGCTAAAAGGAGGCTCGCGCGATATGATAGACGGCCAGTTTCGCTATGCCAAAGTATTTGGTAAAACCAACAAGTGGGCGGTTAAGCTTACCGGTGGCTATATGAAAGCGCAAGACTGGATTGCTAAAGACACTGCCACCAATAAGTATGGCGATATAGAAACTACGCAAGACCTTAGCGCCATTGTAAACAAGCTGCAATACGATAGCACCATATCGCAAGAGGACCGCGATGAATACCTTGCCCTTAACGATTATTTGGGCTTTAACCCTGTAGGCTACCAGGGCCTTGGCAAACGCACCATTAAAGCACCCGGCTGGATGGAGAACGACCTGGCCGACAACAACGTATCGAGCCTTAAACTGGGCGGCGAACTACACTACCGTTTTAACGATAGCACTACCATTTCATACACCGGCAAATTTGGTGTAGGTAGCGCAATCTATCAAGGTACCAACCGCTATGCCATACGCGATATACAGTTCCAGCAGCATAAGCTTGAGTTCCAGAGCAAACGCTTAATGGCCCGTATTTATACCACAAAAGAAAATGCAGGCAATAGCTACGATATTGTATTTACAGGCGTAAACATTGCCAAAGCCAACGTAGGCGATTACATCAAAAAATACCTGTCTACCTATTTCAATGCTTTAGATTCGTTAACCAATGGCTTTAGTGATGATGCCAACCTGGGCGATGTGCAAACCGCTACAGGCCAGGCTACTGCTGCTGCTGCCCTGCAATGGTATGGTGCCGGTTCTGCTAAGTTCGATTCGGTACGCAATATCGTAATAAACGATGGCCGCTTGTCTTCAGGCTCTAAGTTTATCGACCGTTCAGCCCTGTACCACGCCGATGTGCAATATAACATACCCGTTAAGACTGTCGATTTAATTGCGGGTGCTTCGGGCCGCTATTTCAGGCCAAATTCAGAGGGCACAATCTTCTCCGATACCCTTATCGACCGCGACGACCCATCTAAAGGTTTCAACACCATCTCTAACTACGAGTTTGGCGGCTTTGTGCAAGGCTCTAAAAAATTCTTTAAAGACCACCTGCGTCTAATAGTTTCGCTGCGCGGTGATAAAAACCAAAACTTTAAGGCACAGTTCTCGCCCCGCTTCTCAGCCATCGTTTCAGTTAACAAAAACCACATCCTGCGCTTTTCGGCCCAGCAGGCATTCCGCACACCAACGTTGCAAAACCAGTTTATCTTCTTAAACCTTGGCCCCATTACCCTGCGCGGAAACTTAGATGGGTACAATAACCTCTACACCCTTTCATCGGTGCAAGATTATAATGCCGTATACGATTCTACCTTCCAGATACAATCAAACTTATTAAAGCCTATCCAACTGGCTAAGCTTCGCCCCGAGCAGGTACAAACTGCCGAACTGGGCTACCGTGGCGTTATTGCACAAGGCCGTTTGTATGCCGATGTTAGTGCTTATTACAGCGTTTATAAAAATTTCATTGGCGACATTCGCGTAGTAGAGCCCAATAACGGCCAGGCCGGCGAGCAAAGCGGCGAAGATGCCATACTTACCAAGCAATACACCGTTTACCAGATACCTATTAACGCCAGCCAAAACGTAACCAGCTACGGTGGTTCGGCGGGGCTAACGTACTACTTCAATAGCAAGTACCAAACCAACGTAAACTACACCTATGCATCGTTAAACACCTCGCAGTTGTCTGATGATATCATCCCTGGCTTTAACACCCCAAAACACAAGGTAAACCTGGGCGTGCGCGGCACTAAAGTATGGAAAGGCTTAGGCTTTGGCCTTACCTGGCAGTGGGTAGACAGCTTCCAATGGCAAAGCCCTTTTGCTACAGGCCCTGTTAGAAGCTATAACGTATTAGACAGCCAGATAAGCTACGAGCTGCAATCGCTACAAACAACATTACGCGTAGGCGCATCAAACCTGTTAAACAACAAACGTTTTGAGGTATTCGGTGGCCCGCAAATAGGCCGTATGGTCTACTTTAGCATGCAGGTGCATCTTTTTTAGTTGCCAGTTCCCGGTTGTCAGTTGACAGCATTTAATATTAAAAAGGCAGGAAAACTCCTGCCTTTTTGTTATAATTATAAACTAGCCCGGCGTTTCGAAACATTTGTTCCGATTAATATCTTCATAGGTAAGGCCGGCAAAGCCTTTTAAAGCAAGGGTAAATGGTGTAGTTTCAGCCATGTACAAAAGAAATAGAAACTAAAATCTAAAAATAATATAGATTATAAAATATTATTTGAAAAACTCTTTAACTATTTCCAAATAATCGATTATTTCTTTTGGCAACTCCTCTAGTGTTTTACTTTTTATCTCTCGAGTAGGATTAAAATTTATTTGAAGCTTTGCAATATCCTTACCTGGGAAATACTTGTAATAATTACTTTTTGCTTCTTTTGCCATCTTACTTGCTTTATTATTAAATATATCCTTTTCTTCTTGAGTGGTGCATAGTTTTAAAGCTGAATCAATATTTGACTTAGCAGTAGCATGGAAATTATTTAATAAATCAAATATATTGTCTACATTTAATTTTACTGTAAAATTGGGGTTGCCTAGCAGTGCAAAATTTTCAATTTCGCATACAGGCAGGAACTTAACTTGATATTTTTTAAATTTTTTGAACTTGTTATTTTTCAACTCTTCCAATTTTTCGACCTGCTTATCTTGAAAACCGTCGCGATCTAATTCACGAAAAACCTTTGGTAAATACCCGGGTTTTTCTTTCATTTTATGAAGTAAAATATTTTCTATGTTGTCATTTGCACAGCCTTTTGATGCAAATATGTCAATATCCTTTAATTGAATAAGTGAAAGCAAATGCCCCCACAGATCGATAGAATTTTCATCTTCACAAATAAATACTTTTTGGGGGTACAAACCATTTAGACTTCCTTCAATCTTCTTTTTCTCCTCATCTAGCTTTTTATTTAAAACCAATTGCTCATTAAGCAAATTTTTAAGGCCTTCAAGTTCTTGAGATGTTATATGTCTATACTTAATTAGTCCGTCTAATTGATGTCCGAATAAATTG
Organism: Chitinophaga pinensis; assembly: GCA_945869825.1. Taxonomy (GTDB): domain Bacteria; phylum Bacteroidota; class Bacteroidia; order CAMBQF01; family CAMBQF01; genus CAMBQF01. Next base: position 4,741 of record CAMBQF010000158.1, read on the forward strand.
GATATCTTTTGAAGATTAATTCCCCATATATCTCTTTCTAATTCTTTTCTATTGGCATCGGAACTATTGGCTTTCTCTAATATTCCGGTGTAATAATCTTCTAGTTTATATATCTTGGAAAGATATTTTATTCCTTTATCCTTCTCATAGCTCACCCTATAAACATTCGTTCTTGTATCTGGTTCGCTTAATGCGAAAGCTGGAGAATGTGAAGTAATAAATATCTGTGAATCGATTGAGAAGCTAGATTTATATAGGTCGTAAACTTCAAATTGTCTTTTTAATTCAAAAGCTATTTCAGGCTCCTCATACCCCCATATATAAAAATGCTTCTTGTCTTTTTTTGAAATATACCAAAGAAGGAAAGCAAAAAACTGCATTTGTATTCCTTCTCCGCGATTACTTAATGCTACCTTTTGCTTTTCATATTTCTTGCTCGTTCTTTTTCTTATTGTAATCTTCTCGGTAGTCTCAAAAGACATTGACTCCAACAATGTTGCAAAATTCACACCTGGCTCTACATCAATGCCCATGAGCGTTTTTACATACTGGCTTAATTCATGTAATTCTTTATTGATTCCACTTTCAACCTGGTGAAGTGATGATTTTAGTGCTGAGTTTTTACTTCTTTTATCTGTTGATTCTGCAATTGCTTGTATCTTTCTTTGTACATTTTTCCTGAATTCCGAATCCCTTATTGCTGGTACATATACATATTGTATCTTCTCATTTATAATAGCATTTGCTCTTTTATTTGATGCATCATTCTTAATTTCATCCCCACTTATAGTGTAGAAGTTTGCTTCAATTGCCCCATTGGAGTAAAATATTTTTCTTCCAATAAAACCATTATTTATACCTCCAACATCATGATAACTTCCTTTAGAGAATGTTATTTCAATTTCAATATTCCTTTCGCCGCGCTCATTATTATCTCTATACCATTTATTAAAATCTTGGTCTGAATTATATCTAATGTTTAAGTCCGTTTCGTTATTAAAAAACAGATTCAATGCTTTTAATATATTAGATTTTCCACTATCATTGCCTCCTGAGAAAATATTCAGATCTGAGCATTCAAAGGTTTCAGACAACCCAAAAGAGCGAAATTTTGTGATTTTTACTTTTTCAATATATTTCATAGGTTTAGCATATAATTTGGCAAGATAATAATTTGTTATTTAAACTATTAAAAAACAAAAAGCCCCTCCAATTTCTTGAAAGGGCTTCTATAATATGTTTTGAAAAACTATGCTTCCTGCTCCAGCAAAAAGTTAAGCTTTTTAGCCGCCATAGTAGGCGTTATCTCCATAATTTTATAGTCGGCAATGGCGTTCTTTT
>CAMBQF010000159.1 GCA_945869825.1 Chitinophaga pinensis
ACTTAGTAGATGGTAAAGAATTTGATTTTTTTGATGGCAAATATGTAATAGAATATGAAAATGGAGGATATATGAGCCAAAATATATATCAACTACCTATAACCCGGGATGATATTCCTGAGGAAATCAACGCATTATTTTCATATCCCAGTATAATTGAATCAACAATTGAATTTAATAAAAAAACAGGCGACCTTAATCAAATAAAAGTAGCACATCACTCTGCGGGAACGCATGTGCCCAAAGCGCAACCTGATTTAATTGCTTTTTCTCCAGCAGAATCAAGAAATAACAATTCATTGGATAGAGATTTTAGTTTCTTTTCAAACAGAAATCAATCAGTAAAATTCAAGAAAAAAAACAAAAGATATTATGAAATATCTTTTGATAATTTATCTGAATTTTGGGGATTAGTTACAGCTCAGACACTAAATCGAGTGGATAAAAAATTGTCTTTTTTCGAAGAATATGCTAAAAAAGGACTTGGAGGAACAGAAATCTTGGAGGAATTTGAAAAACAATACCCAGATTATTTAAAAGAACTTGGCAAAGTTTGGGATGTTATTTTAAGTACCACAGGCCTATATTTTGACTATGAAAATGCGTCCCTTGCATCTCAATTAGAAGACAGTTTAAAAGCGTTTGTTAAAACAAGGCGTAATAATATTGAAATTCATTCTAACTTATTATCTACAGGTATAAGACAATTACTATTTAGAACAGGTTTTTTGCACAGCATATTTTACAACAATGACTCTATTAAATCATCTACCATAATAATTGATGAGCCAGAAAACAGTTTATTCCCTGATATTTTACTACGTCTAGTAGATGTCTACACTAACCCAAACACTTTTCCTAATTCACAGTTTTTTTTCGCAACTCACAGTCCCATATTTGCAGCACAATTCGACCCAGCAGAGCGTATAATTTTAGATTTTGATGATAATTATAATATTATATGGCGAAGAGGGGTTGCAGCAGAAGGTGATGACCCTAATGATATTTTATACAAAGATTTTTGGCTAGAAAATGTAATGGGAGAAAAGGGGGTTCAACAATGGAAGAGATTTATTCAATTAAAGAAAGAAATAGATAACGAGAACAATCGCGAAAGAAGGAATGAATTGATGGATGAATTTGCTGAAATAGGCAAGAAGTATGGGTTTCCAATTTCATAATTTTGAATAGATGAAACGCATATTAAAACACCCAAATTCACCTATCATTTTAAATAGTTGGACGATTGTTTCTAGGAGAAAGGATATAAGAGAACAATTATTAATTGAACAAGATAATTTTTGTGCATATACAGAGGAATGGGTAAATCCTTCGTTTGCAATTGATATTGAACATTTTAATGACAGCTTGAAAGACACCAACCAAGATGGATATAATAATTGGTTTGCTGCTAGTTCAAAACTAAACAGAGAGAAAAATCACAGGAAGTATCGCAATTACTCTGAAGTACTTCATCCAACAGAAAACTTAAATACTCGGTTGAGATACGATGAGCAATTAGGCATATATGATTACGATAAATCAGATATTGCGGTTGATGGATTAGTTAAAATTTTGGATCTCAATAATCCTATTCTTTCAGAAGACAGAAGAAATCATATTAGTTATTTGAAGACGGAATTAGAAAAAAGATGTAATAACAGTGTTGGTGAATTCATTGCGTGGTTGAATAGCCATCCAATTAATAAACGATATAGGACCGCAATAGAATCTGTGTTTGGTGTTAATCTATAATAACATGAAAATCCCATCCCTCTTTTCTCACAACAGGCCACGCCCCTTTCACTACACGCCGCTGTTTAAAACAGACGACGAAAGGCCTATTGTAAAAAGGCTTGAAAACAAAGAGGAAAAGAAGTTTCAGTTTACCCGAAAAGCCCAAAACAGTGGATTATTTCCCTCGTGGGCGTTAAACCTGCTGGTTCCTGCTGCCATTTTGGCTGCAATAGTTTATTTTTGCCTGATTATTGTTGGCTAGTAAACTATATATGTCTGATATTATTAAGCTTTTACCCGATGCAGTTGCTAACCAAATAGCGGCCGGCGAGGTTATTCAACGCCCTGCATCAGCGGTAAAAGAATTGCTGGAGAATGCTATTGACGCGGGGAGTACCGATATCAAACTGATAGTGAAAGATGCGGGCCGTACCCTGATACAGGTGATTGATAACGGCTGCGGAATGAGCGAAACCGATGCACGCATGTGCTTTGAGCGACACGCTACATCTAAAATTACCAATGCAGATGACCTTTTTAAAATCCTTACCATGGGTTTTAGGGGCGAGGCTATGGCTTCTATAGCATCTGTTGCCCAGGTAGAACTGCGCACCCGCAGGCACGACGACCCTATGGGTACGCTGCTGGTTATTGAAGGGTTTGAGTTTAAATACCAGGAACCTGTTAGCACCCCTCCCGGGACTAACATCCAGATTAAAAACCTGTTTTTTAACGTGCCCGCCCGCCGCAACTTTTTAAAAAGCGACCCGGTAGAGATTAAGCATATTATTGAGGAGTTCCTTCGCGTAGCGCTGGCAAACCCGCAAATTGCCCTTAGTATGTTCAGCAATGGCAACGAGGTATATAAACTACCGAGCGGAACGCTAATAAACCGCCTTACGGCCATATTTGGCAATAAGTATAACGAGAAGGTGGTTAAGATTGAAGAGAGTACCGATATTGTAACCATGCAGGGCTACATTGGCAAGCCCGAACATGCCCGCAAAACCCGCGGCGAGCAGTATATGTTTGTTAACAAACGTTTTATACGCAGCCCGTTTTTACAACATGCGGTGCAAACGGCCTACAACGAGTTAATCACTAAAGAAAGCTTCCCCTCTTACTTTATTTATTTTGATATTGACCCCACCCGCATTGATATAAACATACACCCCACCAAAACGGAGATTAAGTTTGACGATGAAAAGGCTATTTATGCCTACCTGCGGGCTGCCGTTAAAAATTCGCTAGGTAAGTTTAGCCTTACCCCATCAATGGATTTTGAGCAGGAAATGGGCTTTAACATTCCGCACCGCCGCAAAGACGAGGAAGTAAAAATGCCTACCATTACCGTTAACCCAAACTATAACCCCTTTGATAAAGAAAACCAGCGCGATTACCAGCTGAAAGAACGGGTGAACAAACAGAATTGGGAAACGCTATACCCCAGCCGACATGCCGATAACCAGCTGGAGCTGCAAAACCTGGAGCCTAAGGCCGACGAGCCTGAGCAGCGCGAGGTAGAAATGCCTATGCGCACCCTAATGCAGCTGCACAAAACGTATATTATTTCGGCTATAAAATCGGGCCTGATGCTGGTACACCAACAATATGCGCATGAGCGTGTTTTGTATGAACATTTTCTGGAGAAACTGGATAAACGCGATGCTGTTATGCAACAGTCATTATTCCCCCAACAAATAGAGCTGCCTGCGGCCGATGCCGAGGTGCTGCGCCACCTTACCGAGGAGCTTAAATACCTTGGGTTTGATGTGAGCGATATGGGTGGCAATGCCTTTGCTTTTTATGGTTACCCGGCAGAGTTTAGCCCCGGTAAACTGAAAGAAACAGTAGAAACATTAATCAATACATACAACCACAACGAGCAGGACTTAAAGCTTGATTTTAAAGATAACCTGGCCCGCTCGTTAGCACGCAGCATGGCTATAAAACCGGGTAAAATTTTAGGGCAGAATGAGATGCAGGGCCTTATAGACAGCCTTTTTGGTTGCAGCATACCCTACCTATCGCCAACGGGTAAAGAAACCATTATTACCATTACCGCCGATGAATTGGAAAAACGCTTTAGCCAACAAAAGTAATGAGTGAATTTAACCAATACCGCCCCCAGAGCAACTTTGGCATACCCATGGTGGTAAAAAACCTGCTGATAATTAACGTGCTGTTTTTTGCCGGTACGTACTTCAGCACCAGTATAGATTTTTACCAGCTCTTCGGTCTACATTTTCCTACCGCGCCCAACTTTAAGGTGTGGCAGTTTATTACCTACATGTTTATGCATGGCGGGGTAAACCACATCTTCTTCAACATGTTTGCCCTGTTTATGTTTGGTGGCAAGCTCGAGAATTATTGGGGCCCTAAACGATTTTTAACCTACTACATGATTACCGGTATTGGCGCGGCTATAGTGCACTTTACGGTATTCTACTTTTCCACAATGCCCAAAGCCGAAGTTGAAATAGCAACCCTGGTAGCCAATGGTATGGGTACATACGATGGGTTGTGGGACGACTTTTTAAACGGTAGCATAGTAGTGGGTGCATCGGGTGCTATATTCGGCATACTGCTGGCGTATGGCATGCTCTTCCCCAATACAGAGCTTATGATGATGTTTTTCCCCGTACCAATCAAAGCAAAATACTTTGTTATAGGTTACGGCTTGCTAGAGCTATTCTCGGGCCTTAGCAACAACCCTAACGATAATGTTGGCCACTTTGCCCACCTGGGTGGCATGCTATTTGGATTTATTATGATAAAATACTGGAACAAAACAAACCGTAACCGTTTTTATTAGAGAGGAGTATATAAGTTAGTTATGTCGATTATTAAAGATGCCAAAATAAGTTTCCGCTCAGGAAATACTGTAATGCAACTCATTATTATCAATGTGTTTGTGTTCCTTTGCGTATTGGCGGTAAGGCTGGGCTTATTAATCAGCTTTGGGCAAGAGGGGTACCACAAGCCCTTCGACGAGTTTGTTGGTTGGTTTGCCATGCCGTACGATTGGTACCAGCTGGTTATCCACCCCTATACCCTAATCACGCATTTCTTCCTCCACGCCGACCCTTTCCATCTGCTGTTTAATATGCTGGCTATGTATTGGTTTGGCATCATACTTAGCGATTTAGGTGGCCCCCGCCGTGTATTGCCTGCTTACGTTTTTGGAGCATTAACGGGTGCTGCGTTTTCATTCGCTTCATATTATTTGCTGCCAAATTTATGGCTCGGCAAACCCGACTATATGCTGGGTGCATCGGCCGGTGTTATGGCAATACTTTTAGCCGCCGCTACCCTTGCTCCCGATTATAAACTACACCTTATATTTTTTGGGGCGGTAAGCATTAAATACATCGCTCTGGTATATGTAGTACTCGACTTGTTTTTCCTTTCAGGCTCTAACACCGGAGGGCATTTAGCGCATATAGGCGGCGCGTTGTTTGGCTGGTTCTATATCTTCCAGCTTAAGCGTGGGTTCGATATGTCGGCCGGCTTTAGCAAGGCTGTAGAAAGGGTTAAAGATTTCTTTGATAATAAACCAAGGCCCAAAGTGCGTGTAACCTACCGCAGGCCCAATGGCACCCATGCCGATTTTAATGCCCTGTCATCAGCAGAGCGCCAACGCAGGATAGACGAAATACTGGATAAGATTTCTAAATCAGGGTATGATTCGCTATCTAAAGAGGAAAAAGAAATTTTATTCAAAGCTAGTAAGGACTAGGGCCTTCGGCGCTATCCCATCAATAAAAAAACAGTCGGCTTTTTATGCAAATCGGGCTTTTCTTTTGCCCATTGTATCAGCGTTTTCGTTTTAATAAACTCATCTTCAGCCGTAACATTACATGCTATACATAACAACGTTTGTGCATGGCAGCTTTCTATTATCGCATCCAATAATTGATTGTTACGATAAGGTGCCTCTATGAACAACTGTGTTTGCTTGTGTTGTACCGACAGCTTTTCAATTGCTTTTAATTTACCCGCACGGTTTACTTTATCAATAGGTAAATATCCATGAAAGGTAAAACTTTGCCCGCTAAGCCCCGATGCCATTAGCGACATTAGCAGCGACGACGGGCCTATCATAGGCTTAACCGCAATGTTCATTTTATGGGCTATGGTTACCACCTC
>CAMBQF010000160.1 GCA_945869825.1 Chitinophaga pinensis
AGCCTAAAGCAGGCACTAACATCTATGACTTTGACTTAGGTAACCTTGCCCAAGGTCAGTACTTTGTAAGTTTCTCTATGGAGAACAAAGTATTGCCAACGCAAAAGGTTGTTATTACAAGATAGATAAGTAATTGCAGCATACAAAAAGGCGGCCCCGTTATACACGAGGCCGCCTTTTTATTTAGCGCTGAAATGGTTTAGCGTGCCATCAGGGCTTCTATCTCGTCAATCTCTACAGGTATATTAGCCATAAGGTCTACAGGGCCGTTATTGGTTATTAGTATGTTGTTTTCAATGCGTATACCAAGGCCTTCTTCAGGAATATAAATACCGGGCTCGCAAGAGAAACAGTTGCCAGCACGGAATGGTGCGTTATAGTCGCCAACATCGTGCACATCAATACCCAAAAAGTGCGATGTGCCATGCATAAAGTATCTTTTGTATAATGGAGCAGCAGGGTCCTGTTTCGCAACATCTTCAGCCTTAAGAAGGCCCAGGCCAATAAGTTCCTGTTCCATAATAGCCCCAACAGCCTTATTATAGGTGGCAAAGGTATTACCAACGGTTAGCATGGCGGTAGCTTGCCTCATAACCCTTAGTACTGCGTTGTATACCTCTTTTTGCCGGGGGCTAAATTTGCCATTTACCGGTATACAGCGTGTTAAGTCAGATATATAATTACCATAATCAGAGCCAAAGTCCATAAGTATAAGCTCCCCATCATTACATACGCCATTATTTGCTATATAATGCAGCACACAGGCGTTTTTACCCGATGCTATAATTGGAGTATAGGCATGGCCATTTGACCTGTTACGGATAAACTCGTGCGTTATTTCGGCTTCAATTTCATATTCAGCCACACCAGGCTTAATAAAGCTTAGCAGGCGCCTAAAGGCTTTTTCTGTAATATCAATTGCTTTTTGCATCAATGCAATTTCAGCAGGGCTTTTTACTTCGCGTAGTTGGGTTAGCAATGGGGCTGCTCGCTCATATTTATGCAAGGGGTAGCGGTTTCGCATTTCGGCAAGCAGGCGCAGGTCGCGGTATTGCACGTCCGATACATAGCGTGGGTTCTCATTACTATTATAGTATATAGTATCGGCAGCCAGCATAAGTCGGGTTATGGCTGTATAAAACTCATCATACCAAAAAATGGTTTGTATGCCAGATTGAGCACGGGCTTCTTCCTTGGTATACTTATGGCCTTCCCAAACAGCAATGTGCTCATTAGTGCGGCGTACAAAAAGAATCTCGCGCTGCTCTGGTGTTGGCGCATCCGGAAAAAGAAACAAGGCCGTATCTTCCTGGTCTATACCTGTTAGGTAGAATAAATCTGAGTTTTGACGGAAAACAAAGTTTTGGTCGGCACTGCGCGGCATCTCATCATTGCTGTTAATAATGGCTACAGCATTTGGCTTTAGCAGTGCGGCAAAGCGTTTGCGGTTTTCTATAAATAAACCGGCTCCAATAGTTTCATATCTAATATTCATATCAAAAAGTGCTTAACACAAAGGTATTTTATTAAGGCAATTGGTGCTAATTTTTGTTAAATGGCTCTTGGTAGCACCTGTACTTACACAATAGCATGTAATACAAGGTTAAATTTAAGCTACCAAGGCAGCTTTTTACATTTTTCTTACCTGCAACATCTCTTTGCACAAAATATTATTTCAGCTTCAAATGCCTTTTAAACAAAGGGAAATAATATTTCTGTTTCCCTATAAAAAATAAAAATCTTACGTAGGTAGTATAGGCCATATTGTTGGTTTACCTAAGAATGTTGACTGCTATACTTTTGAAATGTCAATCAATTTAACATTAATTAACCCTTAACCCAAGTATTATGAAAACAAAATTCTTCACTATTGCCGCAGCAGTTGTATTAGCATTAGGCTTTTCAGCTACAGATTCTAAAGCACAATCTAGTGCACTATCTTCATCTGGTGTTGCTAACAAACCTTCAGTTCTTTCTGTTTTTGAGTATCCAAACCCAGCAACAGATATAATTAACGTTGTTACAAACATTCCGTCGCCTATGACAGGGCAGGCCAAAATTAAAATTGTGAATTCATCAGGCCAGGAACTTACTTCGGAAATGTGCAGCGACTGTGCTGGCAAATCAGCCAGAACATATGATGTTTCTGGTTATGCCCCTGGTGTATACTTTGTAGTTCTTGAATATAAAGAGATGGTTAAGTCTGTAAAATTCCTAAAAAAATAAATTTACAGGTTTTCAATAAAAAGCTGCCGGCAACCCTCCGGCAGCTTTTTACAAGTTCTTTTACATTGAAAAATTAGTATTGTTGAATCTTAATCCTACAAAGTATGAAAGCGGCCCAACTGTTAAAGTCTGCTACTATAGTGGCAGTACTGGTGTTTGTGGCTGGTAGTTTAAAAGCGCAAAACCCCAATGCGCGGTTTATTCCCGATAAGGGAGTAACTACTACCGACAACGCACAATTTCATTTCAAAAACGTATCGGAAGGAGCAACAAAATATTGCTGGATAACTGGTGATGGTGTAGTGTTAGATAACACCCACGACCTTAGCTGGGAATTTAGCGATATGGGATTTTACCGTGTTGGGCTTATTGCCTATGGCAATACTCAAATCGATACAACCTACATGCAGGTAGCCGTTTTGCGCGGGCAAAATAACGGTAACGTTATTATAGATGCAACAGCAAACCAGCCTGTTCCTGCCCTTTCGTACAGCGAATATGAAAAATAATTTCGCTTATTAATTTCTGTTTTTTTTAAATGCAAAAAGCCGCTAATGTTGGGCGGCTTTTTGCATTATTGTCTTTCAGGGCTCCCTACTTAATAACCTTTCCACCAGGCTTGTCAACCCTTTTCCAGGTGTCGGTACGGCCAATAAGGCTAATGCCAACAAAGCCACGCACGTCTAAAACATTTGCATTGGTCATTGTAATTTTACATTTGTAGTCTTCTCCTTTTTTAGGGTCATAAATAGAGCCTTCCTCCCATTTTTTATCACCTGCGTAAACAAAGTCGCGTATCACACGGTAGCCCAAAATCGGAGTGTTGTGCATAGCTGCGTTAGGGTTTTTCTTGTCTACCTTAGGTTTGCCGGTTTCCTTGTCTATAGGCTCTTTCAGCCACACAATTTTACCAAAGTACTTAGTGCCTATTTTTTCAATTTTAATATGGCCCGTACCTTCGCCGTTTTGCCAAACACCTAAAATGGCGTCGGCCTCGTTTTGCGCATTAAGCTGCGCGCCTGCAATAATTATGGCAAAAAATGCCAATGCCAATTTCTTAATCATGCCTTTTATAAATTTTTATGGTTTCTGTGGTTAAAAATACAATAAGCGTGCCTTAATAAAATACTAGGGGCAAAATTTTATTTTCAAGCCGCCTTATTTTATTTTCGCAGGCAGAAATAATGATAGCCGAAGACGAATTACACTACCGCATTGCCCTTACCCTTATACCCGGGGTGGGCGATATTACCGCAAAAAAGCTAATTGCCTACTGTGGAGGTGTTGCTCCTGTATTTACCCAAAAAAAAGCGCAGCTGCTAACCATACCCGATGTGGGCCCTGTACTGGCCAAAGCCATTAAAGAGCAAAACGTACTTAAACGCGCCGAAGAAGAGGTTAAATTTATTTCAAAGAACGGCATTACACCCATATTTTATTTAGACGCTAACTACCCTAAGCGACTAAAAGATTGCGAAGATGGCCCCGTTATGCTCTATACACAAGGCGATATTAACTTCGACAATCAGCGCGTGCTTAGCATTATTGGCACCCGCAAAAACACCGACTACGGCAAAAAAATAACCGAGCAGGTGGTTGAACAGCTTGCCCCTCTGGACTGCCTTATTGTTAGTGGCCTGGCCTATGGTATAGATACTATATCGCACCGCGAAGCATTAAAAAACAACCTGCCAACAGTTGGTGTTGTTGCGCATGGGCTTGATATGGTTTACCCTGCACAAAACCGTAATATGCTGGAGAAGATGAAGGCCAACGGTGGCTGGTGTACCGATTTTGTTAGTGGCACCATACCAGACCGTATGAACTTTCCCCGCCGCAACCGCATTATTGCCGGCCTTGCCGATGCTACCCTGGTTATAGAAGCCGCCGAAAAAAGCGGAACCCTTATTACTGCCGACCTTGCCCATGGCTACAACCGCGATGTGTTTGCCGTGCCCGGCAACATAGGGCAGGAATTTTCTGCCGGCTGCAACAAGCTGATACGAGAAAACAAAGCTGCACTGGTAACAGGTGCCGAAGACCTTGTAACAATGCTGGGTTGGCAAACCGATGCTAAGCACGCTAAAAATATACAGCGCAGCTTGTTTGTAGAACTAAATCCCGAAGAGCAACTGTTGGTAGATGTGCTAAAAGCCAACGGGCTAACCCCTATTGATGAGATAGGCTTTAAATCGGGCCTGCCACCATCTAAATGCTCATCGTTACTCTTCACCCTTGAGTTTAAGGGTGTAGTGCGTGCCCTGCCGGGTAAGGTGTATGAGTTGGTTTAAAACCCGCTCTGTTGCAGTAAAATTTCAACATTTTAAAGAACTGGTTTTATCCCCCCTCACTTTAGGAGCGGGGGGGGGAGGTATTGCAACTTTCTACTCCCGCCTTTGTTTATTTGCCGTGGCAGGTGTTTAGCATAGCGTCATCTGCCACAAATAGTTCCCGCGTAACAAAACCACGCACGAACCGCCAACTTTCTACTCCCTCCGTTGTTTACTACTTTACCCATTTCAATTGACAATTGCCCGTTCACCATTGTCAATTGAAAGAACTATCTTTGCAACCCTTGAAAAAAAGCATGCCCAAACAGTCTATAGATACCTTAGACCCTCGCGATTTTATTATAATTAAAGGCGCCAAGGTGCACAACCTTAAAAACGTTGATGTTGCTATTCCGCGCAATAAAATGGTGGTTATCACCGGCCTTTCGGGTTCGGGTAAATCGTCGTTAGCATTTGATACATTGTATGCCGAAGGCCAACGCCGTTATGTAGAAAGCTTAAGTGCCTATGCCCGCCAGTTTTTGGGTCGTATGAACAAGCCCGAAGTAGAGTACATTAAAGGCATTGCACCCGCTATTGCCATTGAGCAAAAGGTAAACTCTACCAATCCCCGCTCTACCGTAGGCACATCTACCGAGATTTACGATTACCTGAAGTTGCTTTACGCACGTGTGGGTAAAACCATTTCGCCGGTATCTGGCAAAGAGGTTAAGCGCGAAACAGCTGATGATGTGGCGCAATTCGTAAACACTTTTGCCGATGGTGCCAAGGTGCTTATTCTGTTTGCCGCCCGCCTGCGCGACCCTAAAAACCCCGCCCAAACACTAGGGCTTTTATTGCAACAGGGCTTTTCGCGTATTTATGCCGATGGCGAGATTATCCGTATTGACGATGCCATTGCCAAGCCTGATAAGATTAAGAAGCTAAAAGACTTGTACGTTATCGCCGACCGTATGGTGGTTAACCACGACGATGAAGATAACTACAGCCGTATTATAGACTCTGCCGAAACCGCTTTCTCTGAAGGCGAAGGCGCCTGTTTAGTGCAGGTTGCCGTTGGCGATGATAAGCCCGTTGAGAAAGAATTCTCTAATCGTTTCGAGGCAGATGGTATTACGTTTGAAGAACCTAACGTAAACCTGTTTACATTCAACAATCCCTACGGCGCTTGCAAAACCTGCGAGGGCTTCGGCTCTGTTATTGGCCTCGACCCTGACTTGGTTATTCCTGATAAGGGCCTGTCGGTTTACGAGGGGGCCATTGCTCCCTGGAAAGGCGATAAAATGAGTGCCTACAAAGACAAGTTTTTAAAAGCTACCCTTAAGTTCGATTT
>CAMBQF010000161.1 GCA_945869825.1 Chitinophaga pinensis
AAGTCGTTGGTATACCCTAACGAGCTGTTTATAATATCAGCCCCATTTTTATCGGCCCATTCGGCAGCGGCAAGCCAGTCTTCCTCTTCTGAATATATCTCATACCCGGGGCTTTCTGTCCGGGCCAATAAAAAGCTGGCACCTGTTGCCAGGCCAATATTTTTACCGTCTATTTTACCACCGATACAGGCCATAACCATGGTACCGTGTGGGTTATAGCCGTACACATTTTCCTTGTCCTTACAAAAATCGTAGGTGGCTATAATGCGCTTATCATCGCGGATATGCTTAAACACAGGGTTCTTATCTACCGTAGGGAAGCCCGCATCCAGTATGGCTATCCGCAAACCTTTACCATCAAAACCCTTATCAATAAACTTATTGCCTTGCAGCATATCTATCTGCATAGTTAGCAACTTACTAAGGCTTGTTTTAACGGTGGTATCAAAGTCTACCGATGCCAATGGCCTTGGAAAATCAGGATGAATAATCTGCACCGCCTTTACAAACGGAAGCTTCGCAATCTCTTCCGAACGGGCTGCATCGGTAAATACCGATATGCAGTTAAACCAGCGGCTGGCAGGGCGCATACTATCAGCCAACGCTGCTACCTTTATTATGTAGGTTTGATTAACCGGATAGTCGGTACTATCTACCAAAGAAATCCCACCTTTAATGCGCCTGTCAATAGCTTTCGCATCAAAGTAGGTATAGGGGTTAAACGTGGTTTGTTTATCCTTAAAGAAGACCCTGTATTTATTTTGGGCTGATACTATACCTGAGCAGAGCAGTACCGGCAGTACAATTAGTAAATATGCCTGCCAACGGCTCCTCATTAGTTCATCAACTGGCTAATAATCTTGTCTACCGTTACCCCATCAGCCTCGGCCTTGTAGTTGGTAACAATACGGTGACGAAGGATACCCGGTGCTACCGCTTTTACATTCTCAATATCGGGTGCGTACTTACCGTTTAACGCGGCATGGCATTTAGCGCCTAATATTAAAAACTGCGATGCACGTGGGCCTGCGCCCCAGCCTACGTATTTGTTTACCTGCTCGGTTGCAAGTTCAGTTCCCGGGCGAGATTTAGCAGCCAATTTCACGGCATATTCCAACACGTTATCGGTAACTGGTATGCGTAAAATCAAATCCTGAAAATAGATTATCTCTTCCGCATCAAGCACCTTATTGAGGGTTGCTTTGTGTTGAGATGTGGTATTCTTTACTACCGTCAACTCATCAGCAAACGATGGGTAGGTAAGTAATATGTTAAACATAAAACGGTCCAACTGAGCCTCGGGCAGCGGGTATGTACCCTCCTGCTCTATCGGGTTTTGGGTTGCCAGTACAAAAAACGGGTTGCCCAGTTCGTAGCGTTTGCCACCGGTGGTTGCCGCACGTTCCTGCATGGCCTCAAGCAGCGCCGATTGTGTTTTAGGTGGCGTACGGTTAATCTCGTCGGCCAAAATAATGTTAGAGAACAAAGGGCCTTTTACAAACTTAAAGTTGCGGGTCTCGTCCAATATTTCCGACCCAATAATGTCTGATGGCATTAAATCGGGTGTAAACTGTATACGGTTATAATCTAAGCCCAAAGCTCTGGCAACAGTGTTTACCAAAAGCGTTTTTGCAAGGCCCGGCACCCCAACCAACAGGCAATGCCCGCGGCTGAAAATTGATATTATTACATCATCAACAACTTCGTTCTGGCCTATAATAACCTTGCCTATTTCTTGTTTTAGTTCTTTGTATTTAGCTACTAAGGCATCTACTGCTTCAACGTCGCTTGCGTATTGTTTTGCCGGCATATCGGGGTCAAATATCAATTATTAGTTAATCCACTTATTATCAAAGCTGCAATTTATGTATTCATTGTCAATTTTAATATACGTCTTGCTTCTCTTTTCATCAATCCACTTGCTTATAGCCTTGCGCTTCTTGTCATTCTCTGTCAACATCTGCAACTTCTGGTAATCTTCCTTTATACTCAAAACGTGCGGTTTGGTTCGCGTTTTAAGAAAAACAAGCCTGTAGCCCGTTATCACATCGCCCGACCTGTTTTTTACCGATAAAGGTTTAGAGATGTCACCCTCGTTCATCTTGTCTAAGGTATAATAAAGGGTGTTATCAATGGTATTTATTTCTTGCAGGTCAAAACGGGTAGCGTTAGTTGCCGGGTTCAATATCATACCCCCATTTTTCTTGGTATCGGCATCGTCAGAGTATAATTCTGCTGCCTTAGAAAACGACATGGCGCCAGGCTTAATCAACTCCAGGTACAAACTGTCTAAAAACTTATCAGCCTTTTGCAGGTCTTCAACAAGTACCTTTGGGCTTATTAATATATGGCGCACGTTTATCGACTCGCCTCTGCGATCTATTAACTGAATGATATGGAAACCAAAATCTGTCTCTACTACTTCTGAGCAAAATTTATCTTTCAGGTTAAACGCTACAGCGGCAAACTCAGGCACCAACTGGTCGCGGTTTAAATAACCCAATTCGCCGCCCTTTACGCGCGAGCCCTGATCTTCAGAATTAATAAGCGCCTTTGCCGCAAAAAGCGCCGGGTTGTCCTTTATCTCGTTGCGTAGGTCTTCTAAAAAGTTGCGCACCCTGTCTTTCTCCCCTTGCGATATTACCGGCTTTTTAACTATCTGCCCTATTTCAAACTCTGTATTGATAAGGGGTAGTGAGTCTTTGGGTATGCTGTTGTAAAACCGCACAATATCATTTGGCGATACTTTAATATCAGCCGTTATATTTGCCTGCACTTTTTGCGCCAGCATCTGGTCGCGTATCTTCTTACGGAAATCGTCTTTTATCTCGCTTAACGGCTTACCGTAATAAGCTTCCAGCTTTTTTACCTCGCCATTAAATAAGGGGCTGCTAAGGTAGTAGTCAACTCTTTTATTAAGATCGGCTTCTATTTGTTTATCATCCACCTCCACACTATCTATTTTAGCCTGGTTAAGCAATAGCTTTTCAAACAAAATATCTTCCAGCACACGGCATGGCAAATTTGGGCTTTTTGCGGCTCCCTCTTGCTGGGTCAGGTATAATGTTTGCTGTTCTACATCGCTTTTGGTAACAATATTTTCGCCAACTATAGCAGCTATCTTATCTAAAACAACACCTTGGGCACTGCTAATTATGGGCAACAACAGTATAGCGAAGAGTAGTTTTTTCATTTATTTTTTATTACTATAAATTTCAACATCGTTAGTGCCAACAGCCTCTTTGTAAAGCTTGTTTTCTAAATCAAGCAGCAACTTTGTTTTGCGTTTGTTCAGTATTATATCCTTAATGCTCTCTTTTACAAATCCCACAGGCGATGCTGTTTCTTTTGTTTGGAAAGCTTTAATATTTACAAAGTACACAAAGGCTGAGTCTTCCAACTCAAAAAAACGGGGTGCACTTAAGCCCACATCTCCATAGTTTTTCAGTGGTATCTCCTTTAGCAGGTCATCGTACAATAACCAGGAGTTGTCGTCAAGGTAATAGTTCTCTGCGTGGTCAAGGCAGTAGTTCTCCAATTGCTTACGGTCGGCCGGCTTATCACTTTGGCACCAGGCTTTCACTTTAGGCATATTGGGGGCCTTTTTACCCAACTTAACGTAAAGCACCCTAACAATATTGCTTTTAAGCTGAAAATTTTGCTGGTTCTGTTTATAAAACAGGTCTACCTCCTTATCATTAACAATAGTATCAAGGGTTTGCTGCAGGTGTTTTTTTTGATAGGCTGCCAGCAACAAACTCTTACGGTAGCTCTCTACCATCTTGTCAATATTCACATTGTCCACATCCTCTTCCTCGGCTTTATCAACCAGCAGGTTGTCTTTCATCCACCGTTCAACATAGCTTTTAGCAAGCAGGGCGCTATCATTACTATTGATGTTTTTAGGCAATACAGTTCGCAGCTCGGCATCGTCTAGATAATATTTACCAGCGCGCGCCACGGGGTTATCGGGCTTGTTATCACCCCCCCCGCCGCAGGCAAAAGCAAAAACAACTAGTAATATGGTTAACCCTGTATATCGCACTCTATTGTATTACACACTACAAATAACGTAATTTTTATAAAACATAAGGCGCAGTCCCCATATATAGCGGGAGGCTGCGCCTTATTCATTCTGCCTTATAAGGCTTATTTAATGCTGTCTAAAACAGCTTTATCAACAGATACTGTGTACTTTTTGCGCAACATACCAATCCACTCTTTTTCAAGGTAGTTTTGGTAGTCGGCAGTAATAAGGCCACGTGCCTCGGCAATGCTTTTTGGCGATGGAGCTAAAACTTTATTTACACGTACAATAATGATAGATTTCTCAGCATCCATATCGGCCGACATGGTACCGGCAACCCAGCTAACTTTATCTACTGTTTCGTTATCTTTTTTAGAGTAAACACCTTCTTCAATTTGCAGATCTAGTTGAGATGTTTTGTTCATCTCTTTCAAAATCTGGTCGTTAGTAGGGTTGTTCTTAGCATTCTTTTTCATGTACTTACGGAAACGCTCAGCAACCTCTTTGTTTGCAAATTTAAATATGGTTACATCAGCACGCTCGCCCCACATGTAGTTGTTTTTGTTTGCATCGTAGTAACCTTTAAGGCCAAGGGTATCTTCTACCGCTTTAGACCATACTTTTTTGTCGGTTATTTCAAACAATAACATGCCGTCACGGTACTCATTCAATAAATCGCGGAAGGCAGGGTATTTGCCTTCAAGTTGGCTGTCTTCGTATGTCAATGCCGACTCTTCAACAAACTTATCGTACATTGTATTTACTATCGATTGGATAGAAACATCTTTAGCACGTTTGGTTTGACGGCTGGCAATAAACTTAGCAAAATCGGCCTGGGTGTAGTTTTTATTACCAAGGGTGAATATTATTTTAGTTAATGCAACAGCTTTATCGGTTTTCCAGTTGCCGTCGTAAATAGTGCTATCTATTGCTTTGTTAAAATCAAGCAACATTTTGCGGTCTTCTTTAAAAGCGGCCTCTGTTTTAATTTTATTTACAAGAGATGTTTTGCTTTTTTCGGCGCGGCTGTCTTTACCAATTTTACTTTTAAACTCAGTTTTAACATCATCAAACGATGCTACACCTTTTTTCTCAAGGCGTTTGATGATATGCCAGCCGTATTGGGTAAGTATAGGCTCAGAGTAGTCTCCGTCTGCTTTTAAGTTAAAGGCTGCAGTTTCAAACTCAGGCACCATGCGGCCGGTTCCAAACCAGGGCAGTTCGCCACCTTTTTTAGCCGATGCTTTGTCGTCAGAGTATTTAGCGGCTAAGTCATCAAACTTCTCGCCTGCTTTCAATTTGGTGTACACCTCGTCAATTTTAAGTTTAGCTGCATCAATATCAGCTTGCTTAGCATCTTTAGGCAACTTAACCATTATATGCGATGTGTGGATAGTGCCCTGGGCATCGCGCATATCTTCAACCTTTACCAGGTGGTAACCAAAACGGGTACGTACCGGCATAGACATTTGTCCTTTGGGTGTAGAGTAAGCTGCAGTTTCAAAAGGGTACACCATGTTAAACACGGTAAAGTAACCTAAGTCACCTTTATTTTCTTTGGCCGATGGGTCATCAGAAAACTGTTCTGCCAGCTTACCAAAGTCTTCGCCTTTCAATACACGGTCGCGTAGCGATAATGCCTTTTTGTAAGCAATAAGTGAATCTTTTGGCAACGCTTCAGCATCGCATTTAATTAAAATGTGCGCGGCCCTTACGTCTTTTTTAGAGCGGTCGTAAGCCTCAGTAAGCAACTTGTCGTTTACCTCTTTATCGGTAAGGTATGGGGTTGCTAACTGTTTGCGGTAGCCGCGTAATTCAC
>CAMBQF010000162.1 GCA_945869825.1 Chitinophaga pinensis
TTAGAATCTGTTCTGAAATTTGCATGGGCAAAGATAACAGTTGTCAGTAGTCAGTTGCCAGTTGTCAGTAAAAAAGAATAAATCCTTTAAAACTTAGAACTATCAACTGCTAAACATCAACTAATACTGCCCCGTACTCAACATTACCAAGGTGCACGCTTCAATTGGCTCTATACCGTTTTGTCGGGCCAGGTTTTCCAGCTTTGGGTTTTCAGTCCCGGGATTGAAGATAATCCTCCTTGGTTTCAGGCTGATGATATAGTCAAGATACTGCTCCTGGTTTTTGGGGTTCAGGTACAGGGTAACGGTATCAATATCGTCAAATGCCGGGGTGCCTGTTTGTATGGGTACACCATCAACATTGCCTTCTTGTATACCAATGGCCTTTACCGTGTGGTTATATTTTAACAAACGCTTAAGGGCAATATTGCCGTAGCGGTCTGTTTTTTCTGTGGCTCCTAATACCAATGTCGTTTTCATGTCAGCTAAAAACTAAAAGTGAACTAAAATAGAACAACTAACTAAGCAAATTGATTAATTCTCATAATTCATAACTCATAATTCATAATTAAGCGTAGCGCAACTATCTTTGCCTAAATAAAAACTGAGAACAGGCAACTGACAACCGGCAACTATGTTTAAGCAAACAATCAGCCTGATACAAAAAGAGTTCGTTATGGAATTCCGCCAAAAATATGCATTGGGGGCCATAGTGTTGTATGCGGTTAGCACGGTGTTTATTTGCTACTTATCGTTCCACACCATAGATAGTAAAACCACATGGAACGCCCTTTTTTGGGTAATTGAGCTTTTTGCAGCTACCAACGCGGTGTCTAAAAGCTTTGGCGGCGAGAGTAAAGAGGTTCAGTTATACACCTACACCCTGGCATCGCCGGGGGCTGTTATCCTGTCAAAAATAATTTATAATATACTGTTAACCATAGCCTTAACATTGGTTACTATTTTGGTTTATTCAACCCTAATAGGCAACCCGGTGGTTGAAATGCCCCTGTTTTTAGGCACCGCCGTTTTAGGTGCATCGGGCTTTGCCGCGGTGCTAACCATGGTGTCGGCCATAGCGTCGCGCACCAATGGCAACCTGGCGCTTATGGCTATTTTAAGTATCCCTTTATTGATGCCAATCCTCATTATCGTTATCAAGTTATCATCCATGGCGGTTTCGGGCATGTTGTTAGAAGATCCTACCAACTATTTAATAGCCCTTGGCTCACTTAATATTGTTACGGCAGCATTAGGCTATCTGTTATTTCCGTATCTTTGGCACGACTAAAATCACGTTGAATTATGAAAGCACATTGGTGGAAAGCATTAGGTATCATTCTGGTGTTATATTCCATTGTTATGGGCTTCCTTGGTAAGGTTCCCGCCCTTTGGGTTTTGCACGAAACTATCCGCAACCTCTATTTCCACGTTACCATGTGGTTTGCTATGATGACTATGCTAAGCATATCGCTTGGTTATAGCATTGCCTACCTGCGTGGCTTTAAGCGCGAGTATGATGTTATTGCTACCGAAGCCGCTAACGTTGCTATGATGTTTGGTGCTGTTGGTATTGTAACTGGTATGGCATGGGCCAATTTTACCTGGGGCGAGCCTTGGCCTAACGACCCTAAACTAAACGGGGTAGCTGTGGGTATGATAGCCTACATAGCTTATTTTATCCTTAGGGCTTCTATTGATGAGCAAAGCAAACGCGGGCGCATAGCGGCCGTATATAATATTTTTGCCTACGTTATGTTTATGGTGTTTGTTAATGCCTTGCCACGTATGGCCGATGATAGCATGCACCCCGGCCAGGCAGGCAACCCCGGCTTTGGCGGGTACGATTTAGATAGCGGTATGCGCGCCGTATTTTACCCTGCCGTTATAGGCTGGATTTTGATGGGTGTTTGGCTGGTAAATGTGCGTAAACGCATGCGCGAAGTAGAATTTAAGTTTTTGCAGAACGAATTAGACTAATGTATGTTATATAAACGATTTTTAGCCTTGGTATTGTCAGTGTTTGTTTCGGCAATAGCTATGGCACAAGATGCAGCGGCAGATAAACCTGAAATGGCAGATGCCTTTAGGGCCGATGGAAAAATTTATGTGGTTGTTACTGTTTTGGGCCTTGTTTTTGTTGGCCTTGCTGTTTACCTGATTATGATAGATAGGAAAGTTAGCAAATTGGAAAAACAGGCAGGGATTAAGAAATAGTTTGTTATGAAACGTATTCATATTATTTTAATTATTGTTATTGCCGTTGGTATTGGTGTGGTAGTTACGTCTATTACCAGCGCATCTACTACCGTTACTTTTGATAAGGCTTTTGCTAACGAAGGAAAGGAGTACCAGATTAAAGGGGTGTTGGATAAAACTAAGCCAATAGAGTATGACCCTATTAAAAACCCCAACCTGTTTGCTTTTTATGTGTTTGATAAAAAGAATGAAGAGCGCAAGGTGGTTTTTAACGGTACCAAGCCCGAAAATTTTGAGCATACCGATACTATTGTGGTAACTGGTAAAGCCGTAGGTGCCGATTTTGTGGCATCAAAAATATTAACCAAATGCCCTTCTAAGTATACTGATAAGAAAGGCCCGCAGGCTACTCAACAAGGTGTTGAGCCTAAAGAAAAGGAATTTAAGGCTGTAAATTAACTAAAATATGCCCCGTATTATGGCGGCTCTTTTTTAGATAGAGCGGTTGGGGTGAGGTAAAATGGAATACATTGGTGAGCAACTTATTTGGGGTAAACTAGGCAATGCAGCTATTATTGCATCCTTTACCGGGGCATTATTATCAGCCGTTAGTTATTTCATTTCTAACTTTAGTAAAACCGATAGCGAAAAGCGCAACTGGATACGCACAGGCCGCATAGGCTATTGGCTAAACAGCATTTCGGTTATTAGCATATTTGGAATTTTATTGCACCTGTTGTTCAACCATAGGTATGAGTACCACTATGTGTGGGAACACTCTAACAATGAAATGCGCATGAAGTACATCCTTAGCTGCCTTTGGGAAGGGCAGGAGGGAAGCTTCTTGTTATGGACATTCTGGAACGTAGTATTGGGCAACCTGCTTATTTGGTTGTCCAAAGAGTGGGAATCAACCGTAATGACAATTTACGCCATTGTGCAGGTATTTCTGGCATCTATGATATTGGGTATAGAGGTTACAGATACCCTGGTTATTGGTAGCAACCCATTTACTTTAACCCGCCTGCATCCTGATTTTATAAATATGCCGTTTACCCAAATGGCCGATTACCTTACTAAAATTCAAGGCCGTGGTTTAAACCCATTGTTGCAAAACTATTGGATGGTTATCCACCCGCCTACCTTATTCTTAGGCTTCGCCAGCACCCTTGTTCCGTTTGCTTATGCTATTGCTGGCTTATGGCGCAAAAAATATACCGAGTGGTTAAAGCCTGCTTTGCCATGGACCTTCTTTGGTATAATGGTATTGGGTACAGGTATATTAATGGGCGGTGCCTGGGCTTACGAGGCGCTTAGCTTTGGTGGTTTCTGGGCCTGGGACCCCGTAGAAAATTCATCGCTTGTACCGTGGATTGTATTAGTAGGTGCGGCTCACGTTATGGTTATCCATAAAAACAAAGGGCAGTCGCTATCGGCAGCATTCTTCCTGGCCATCGCTTCGTTCCTATTGGTATTGTATTCAACCTTCCTTACCCGTAGCGGTATTTTGGGCGATGCATCTGTCCACGCCTTTACCGACCTTGGTATGCAGGGCCAGTTGTTGGTATACATGGCTTTTTTTATCATATTAGCTATTGTATTATGGGTACGCGCCATGGGCGGCTTTCCCAAACACGAAACAGAAGAGCACCTTTGGTCGCGTGAGTTTTGGATGTTTATTGGTGCATTGGTACTAACGCTTTCTGCATTCCATATTACCATATTTACCTCTCGTCCCGTTATCAATAAAATATTTGGTACAGAGTGGGCCGCATCGTCAAACGAAATTCATGTATACAACATGTGGCAGTTGCCTTTTGCCTTTATTATTACAGGCATTATGGGCTTTGGCCTGTTTTTAAAGTATAAAAAAACAGATGGTAACGACCTTGTCCGCAAGCTTGCCCCGGCCTTATTTACATCATTAATAATAACTATTGCTGCTGAGGTTATCTTTAAATATAAGGTTCACGAAATTCCTTACCTTATCCTGTTCTTCAGTACAACCTTTGCTATTACAGCCAATTTAGATTACATCATCAGGATACTAAAAGGTAAAATACCAAAGGCAGGTGCATCTATTGCCCATATTGGTTTTGCATTGATATTGCTTGGTGCGCTAATCTCAACATCACGTAGCAAGGTTATTTCCGAGAATAAATCGGGGGTTGACTTAGGCGAGGAGTTTAAAAACAACGAGAATATTTTACTGCCTAAAAATGATACCCTGCAAATGGGCGATTACTTCATTAGCTACCGTGGCGACTCGGTTGCAGGGGTTAACATTTACCATAAGGTTGAGTATTTCAAAAAAGATAATGGTGTGTTTGTTAAGGCGTTTACACTTCATCCGCTTATCCAAACCAACCCACGCATGGGCAACGTTAGCGAGCCCGATACACGCCACTTTTTGGGCCGCGATATTTATACCCACGTTACCTACGATAGCAAATTGCAGGAGCGAGAACGCGAGCGTGTAGAAGGCCGCAAAATGGTTGATGAGGAAGGCTACAGCATACCTACTGAAAACCTTCTTGGCAAAGGCGACTCTGTATTTACCAGCCGCCATTTGGTTTTGTTAGATAGTATTATTCCTATTACCAATTCAGCAGAATTGGCGCAATTAAAATTAACTACACAGGACATTGCCGTTAAAGCTAAACTCAGAGTTTTAAGTATGGATGGGCAGGATTATATTGCCGAGCCTAAGTTTATTGTACGTGGAAATTTTGTAGAGCCTGTTGATGTTAAACTGGAAAAGCTGGGCTTAAAATTCAGCTTTTATGGTATTGACACCCAAAACAACAAAGTAAAATTGAAGATAGCCGAACGTAAAGACGACTCGCAGTTTATCATTATGAAAGCCATCATATTTCCAGGTATCAATATACTTTGGCTTGGTTGTTTGATAATGATTCTGGGTTCTGTTCTGGCTATCATTCACCGCGTTTCGCGCAAAAATGCCAATGCATCATATTAGCCAACGCCAGCTTTTTTTACAATACGTTGCCCAAACATCGCCTGCGCCCTTAGGACTGGAAATTGAAAGGGCAGAAGGTATTTATTTGTATGATATTAATGGTAAACAGTATGCTGATTTAATATCGGGTATTGGTGTTAGCAGCCTTGGGCATTGCCACCCGACTGTTGTAAAAGCGGTGCAGGACCAAGCTGCAAAGTTTATGCACCTTATGGTTTATGGCGAATATATCTACTCGCCACAAGTGCAGTTAGCTGCCCAGTTAGCTAAGCATTTGCCCACCAACCTTAATAGTGTATACATTACCAACAGCGGCACCGAGGCCACCGAAGGGGCCTTGAAGCTGGCTAAACGGTATACCGGACGTACCCGCATCGTGTCGTTTAAAAATGCTTACCATGGCAGTACGCATGGTGCATTAAGTGTAATGGGCTCTGAGTATTTTAAAAATGCCTTCCGCCCCTTGTTGCCCGATGTGCAGCACCTTGAGTTTAATAATATTGAAGATTTAGAAAATATATCATGCCGCACGGCTGCTGTTATTGTAGAAACTATTCA
>CAMBQF010000163.1 GCA_945869825.1 Chitinophaga pinensis
ACCCGGAATACAAACGCTATTTTACCTGGTAGCTGGTGGTGGCTGCTTTGCTATTTACCTGCTGTTTAGGGGCAAGTGGGCAAAGGGTTAAGGCGCCGATACAAATTTAAGTCCCGCTATAGAAGCAATAAGGGTGGTGATAAAAAACAATCGCCAAAAATCGGCGGGCTCTTTAAAAAAAAATATGCCTATCATAACTGTACCTACAGCGCCAATGCCTGTCCACACAGCATAGGCGGTGCCTAAGGGTAAGGTTTTAGTAGCCATATATAACAGCTGCATACTAAAAGTCAGGCAAACGAAAAAGCCCACCATCCATAGGGTAGAGGTAGTGCCAGTAGTTTCTTTAGCTTTGCCTAAGCAGGTGGTAAAACCAACTTCGAATAAGCCGCCAATAATTAATAATATCCAGTTCATAATATTAATGCATAATTCACAATGCAGAATGCATAATGATTAACGCAAAGGCCGCTAGTGAGATTCCCGCCTGCGCGGTAATGACATCAACTTTTTCCTATACGCTGTCTGCTATAAGCTATATGCTAATAACCTAACACCGGACTCAACCAACGCTCAATAACTTTCAGCTCCATGCCTTTGCGGCCTGCGTATTCTACCACCTGGTCTTTCTGTATTTTACCAAGGCCAAAATATTTGCTTTGTGGGTGGGCAAAGTACATACCGCTAACGGCGGCTGTTGGGTACATGGCAAAGCTTTCAGTCAATGTAATGTCGGCTTTGGCAGTGGCATCAAGTAATTTAAATAGTGTAGCTTTCTCGGTATGGTCGGGGCAGGCAGGGTAGCCCGGTGCGGGACGGATACCTTGGTATTTCTCTGCTATTAAATCAAAATTATCCAGTGTTTCATTGGGCGCATAACCCCAAAACTCTTTACGTACACGCAGGTGCATCATCTCGGCAAAAGCCTCGGCTAGCCTGTCAGCAAGGGCTTTCAGCATAATGCTGTTATAGTCATCATGGTCGGCCTCAAACTCCGCTAATTTCTTCTCAATACCAATACCCGAAGTAACGGCAAATCCACCCCAATAATCGGGCAAGCCGGTTTCTTTAGGCGCAATAAAATCGGCCAGCGCATAGTTAGGTTGACCCGGTGCTTTTTTGTTTTGCTGGCGTAGGGTATGTATGGTTTCTAAAACGGTGGTGCGGGTTTCGTCGGTGTACAATTCAATATCATCGCCCACAGCATTGGCAGGCCAAATACCTATCACAGCTTTAGCCGTTAACCATTTTTCATCAATAATTTTTTGCAGCACAACTTTGGCATCGGCGTATAATTTTGTTGCCTCAACACCTACTACTTCATCCTCTAAAATAGCCGGGAAACGCCCTGCCAGTTCCCATGTCTGGAAGAAGGGTGTCCAGTCTATAAACCGTGCCAGTTCTTCTAATGAGTAATCTTCAAATACTTTTGTTCCGATGAATTTGGGTGTATATAAATCGTCAATGTTCCAATCAATAGGCGTTCGGTTAGCACGTGCAGCTTCAATGCTTATTGATTCTTTCCCTGATTTTTTGCTCTCGTGCATTTCGCGCAATGCAGCATATTCGGTTTTAATACCGGCTTCAAATTCTTCTTTGTTTTCTTTGCTTAGCAAGCTGCCTGCAACAGGTACTGAGCGCGAAGCATCAAGCACATGAATGACAGGTCCGGAGTATTTAGGGGCAATTTTTACGGCAGTATGCATACGCGATGTAGTAGCCCCGCCAATTAGTAACGGTATTTTCATACCACGCGCTTCCATCTCTTCGGCAACATAGGCCATCTCATCCAACGATGGGGTAATTAAGCCGCTTAAGCCAATAATATCGGCGCCAATTTCCTGCGCTTTGTCTAATATTTTTTCGGCAGATACCATTACGCCCATATCAACCACTTCGTAGTTGTTGCAGCCCAATACTACGCCTACTATGTTTTTTCCAATGTCGTGCACATCGCCTTTTACGGTGGCCATAAGCACACGGCCTGCGCTTGATGATGCACCTTCTTGTTTAGCCGCTTCAATAAACGGCAACAGGTACGCAACTGCTTTTTTCATTACACGGGCGCTTTTAACCACCTGTGGCAGGAACATCTTACCTGCACCGAACAAATCACCAACTATATTCATTCCATCCATCAGCGGGCCTTCAATTACGTCTAATGGCCTATCCGATTTTTGACGGGCTTCTTCCACATCTTCATCAATATGGTCAACAATGCCTTTTATCAGCGCGTGCGCCAAACGTTTCTCCACGGGCTCTTCCCTCCAGCTATTATCAACCAGAATTTCTTTGCCTTTGCCTTTAAAGCTTTCGGCCATTTCTATCAAGCGCTCGGTAGCGTCATCGCGGCGGTTTAGCAACACATCTTCTACACGCTCTAAAAGGTCTTTGGGAATTTCTTCGTACACCTCAATCATACCGGCATTTACAATGCCCATATCCAAGCCCGCTTTTATGGCGTGGTATAGAAAGGCCGAGTGCATAGCCTCGCGTACTTTATCATTGCCGCGGAACGAGAACGAGATATTACTTACCCCGCCTGAAACCTTTGCTCCCGGCAGGTTTTCTTTAATCCATTTGGTAGCGCGGATAAAATCAACCGCGTAATTATTGTGTTCTTCAATACCCGTTGCAACAGTTAAAATGTTAGGGTCGAAGATGATGTCTTCAGCTGGAAAACCAACCTGCTTGGTAAGAATATCGTACGCACGTTGGCATATAGCAATGCGGCGCTCGTAGCTGTCGGCTTGGCCCGTTTCGTCAAAGGCCATAACCACTGCGGCAGCGCCGTAGCGTTTTACTTTTTTAGCATGGGCAATAAAGGCGGCTTCGCCTTCTTTTAAGCTGATTGAGTTTACAATCGATTTACCTTGCACGCATTTTAAACCGGCCTCGATAACGCTCCATTTAGAGCTGTCAATCATTACCGGAACGCGTGATATATCAGGCTCGGAGGCAATCAAATTAAGGAAGCGCACCATAACAGCCTCGCTATCCAACATGCCTTCGTCCATGTTTACGTCAATAACCTGAGCGCCATTTTCTACCTGCTGGCGTGCCACAATAAGGGCTTCTTCATATCGGCCATCAATAATCAGTTTGGCAAATTTGCGGCTACCGGTAACGTTGGTACGTTCCCCGATATTGATGAAGTTGTTGCCCTCCACTTCCACCATCGGCTCCAAGCCGCTATAGTGGCTACGCTTTGGTAAATGTGGTGCCACGCGTGGCTTGTATTCAGCCGCCACCCGGGCAATAGCCGCAATATGGTCGGGTGTGGTGCCACAGCAACCACCTACTATGTTTACTGTATTCCCCTCTAAATATTCGCGCACTTGTGCCGCGGTTTCTTCGGGCAATTCATCGTATTCGCCAAAGGCATTAGGTAAGCCTGCGTTAGGGTAAGCTGATACCTTAAACTCGGTATTGCGTGCCAGTGTTTGAATGTAGGGTTTAAGCTGGCGTGCACCTAAGGCGCAATTAAAGCCAACGCTTAATAGTGGTAAGTGTGATACTGAATACAAAAACGCCTCTGCCGTTTGGCCTGAAAGCGTGCGCCCCGAGGCATCGGTAATAGTGCCCGATACCATAATGGGGTACATATCGCCAATTTCTTCAAAGTACTTATCAACCGCAAATAGCGCGGCTTTGGCGTTAAGGGTATCAAAAATAGTTTCAATTAAAATTATGTCTACACCACCTTCGCAAAGGGCTTTTACCTGCTCATAGTAATAATCAGCCAGTTGGTCGTAGGTAATAGCGCGATACCCGGGGTCGTTAACATCAGGCGACAATGATGCTGTTTTGTTTGTTGGTCCAAGGGCACCGGCTACAAAGCGTGGTTTGTCGGGGTTAGCAGCCGTCATTTCATCGGCAACTTCGCGTGCTATTTTAGCCGACTGATAATTGATTTCGTATACCAAATCCTGGCAGTCGTAATCTTCTTGCGCAACTTGTGTACCACTAAATGTGTTGGTCTCTACAATGTCAGAACCAGCTTCGTAATACTGGCGGTGAATAGCCTTAATAACATCGGGACGGCTAAGTGATAACAGGTCGTTATTGCCTTTTAAAGGCTTTTTGCGGTCTTTAAGAGCAGGGTGGTTACGGAAGTCATCTTCTGTCAGCTTATAACGCTGTATCATGGTGCCCATAGCACCATCTAATACCAATACGCGTTGCTCCAGCGCAGCGTACAGCTGCTTGCGGCGTTCTGCCAATGTTGTTGTAGTTACTGTAGTTTCCAAATTAACCTCCTTTTTTAAGGCCTTTAATATCAATACCAAGCGCACAAACGTGTTTGCATTTGCAAGACAGTATAAACCGGATATAAAGTGTACAGGGAATTACTTAGAAGCATCGCTATACTTATCTCACCAAAACATTGCTGTTTCAGAGGAGTTGGCACCTTCGGAACGGGGCGATGAAGCGCCGTTAGGGGTTGCCAAGACTTCAACGGGCCGGTCCCTCAGTCTTTCTTGATAAGCTGTATCAAAGAACACTGCAAATATACGAAAGAATTAGATAATATGCGAATGAGATAATCAGATAATATTTCAACAAGAAAATTAACATTTAATTATTTTAATCAAGCTGTAACCAATTACAATTTAACAGCGTAAATACATAAACAAAAAAATCTCGCATAAGGTACACTCTACGCTAACCTTTACCACAAAAATCCAATATGAATGCGAGAGCAATGTGTTTGCCTTTACCGGGCAGGCCATTAGTACCCATTAGCTGGTTTCCGGCTTTAGCCCTGATTATCTTAGTTGCAGCACTGCTGCTTTCTTCCTGCAATGATGTTACCAACCCTGGACTCTCGTATAAAAAGGCCGATGTGCCCCAAATGCATGACTATGCTTACCAGTATGCTGATTCTGCTAATGACAGGGATACTGCTAAGTTAACGACCCTTGCCACAATGTATAGCATACCTACAGCTATGCTAACCGATAAGGTAAAACCTCAAACTTTTACCGTTATAAATAAATCTGATACTGTTATTGAAGGAAAGAAGGGGATTAAAGTAATAATTCCGAAGAATTGTTTTGACTTACCTGACCCAAATGCCGAAGTGAAAATTGAATTAAAAGAGTACACCACCGCTACCGATTTTTTGTTTGCCAACCTAACTACAAGCAGCAACGGGCGTATGCTTGAGAGCGGCGGCACTATTTACATTAATGCCACAAGCGAAGGCAAACAAATAGCCCTTAAAAAAGGACAAAATTTATCGCTGGCTTTCCCAACCGGAAAAGCTACGCCTAAGCCTGGCATGCAAACATTTTATGGTAAGGTAACTGATGATGGAACTATTAATTGGCAGCCTACCATATTTAAGGCCCAAACCGTTAGCAAAAGCAAGGTTTCTAACAATAAAACCCTTGTTTGGAAGAGCAGGAGAATTACGAAAACCAGGATGGGGCAAAAAATATCTATGTATACCGACTGGAGTTTCCAGGTGCAGGCATATGGCTCTAACGACCATTGCACAAGGTTTACTGATACTTCAAACTATAAAAATGTGCTTGAGTATTTTCAGGATAATTTTACCATTTCTCCTGAAGATTGTAGGCTGTTAAAAGGCTCTTACTTTATTTTCTCGTATAAATATAATTACAATGGAGATGTATATGAGCCAACATTGGTGCTTGAACACCACGCTAAAAAGTTTTTATTAAA
>CAMBQF010000164.1 GCA_945869825.1 Chitinophaga pinensis
CACCCTGCGTACCTTGAATACCTTGTGGACCAGTAGGACCGGTAGCGCCGTTAACACCATTAGACCCGTTGTTACCCGGTAAACCCTGTGGGCCCGTTGGGCCAGCCGGACTATTGTTTGCATATAATGCGTAAGGGACACTTATCAATTCTGATGTGCCTGCTACTGTATATACAGTGCCTCCTGCGGGGTCTATCTCCGTTCTTATGTATTTGCTGCCAATACCCCACGCTATTGCGGCAAAATTGCCGCTAACTACTGTACCATCCCCAACCTTTAGGCTAAACAAACCAAAAGCGTTGGTGGTTAGTGTATGCGTTTCCTGGTAAACAATTGTGCCACCCGGCGAACCATCTAAAATACTTAACCTTACTCCTATAGGTTGGTTTGAAAGCTCAAACCCCGAAAGGTTACGGGCGATAGCCTGATAATTGAATTTTTGCGGGGCTTGTGCATACATAGATGCCACAAACAAAACCATACTGAATGCAAGTAAAAATTTTTTCATTAGATAGATGGTTATATTATTTAGCATACTAAAATATGCCTAATATTAACATCAAATCCACTTAAAAAGAAAAAATAATGTACTGATATTAACAATCAAGCTTTGTTTAATAAAATCTACCTTTTTACCAGCTTTAGGTACACGTTTTGCTTAGGGCGAAGAGTGATTAAGGGGTCCAGCTCTATGGGGGTTTTATCTTTTAGTTCAAAAGTATACCGCTGTATTACCGATGCTAACACCACCTGCATTTCCATCAACGCAAAGTTGTTGCCTATGCAAAGCCTTGGTCCGCCACCAAACGGGAAATAGGTGAATTTTTTTTGTTCTTTAACCTTCTCTGGGCTAAAGCGCTCAGGGTCGAACGTAAGAGGGTCGTTCCAAAACTTGGGGCTACGGTGTATACTTAGCGTAGGTATCAGGCAATTGGTGCCCGCAGGTATGTAAAAGCCTGCAATTTCATCGTCCTCCACATTTTTGCGACCTATAATCCAAGCAGGTGGGTAAAGGCGCATCACCTCATCAATAACCATGCGGGTATAGGTAAGGCTGCGCAGGTTTTCAAAACTAACAGGCTTTCCTTGCAAAACAGTATCTACCTCCTCTTTTAGCTTTTGTTCGGCCTGAGGGTTTTGGGCCAGCACATAAAAAGCCCAAGTAAGGGCGTTGGCGGTGGTTTCGTGCCCGGCAATAAAAATAGTCATTACTTCGTCGCGCAGCTGGCGGTTGCTCATCCCCTCGCCGGTATCTTCGTCGCGGGCCTCCATCAGCATCGATAAAAGGTCGTGGTACTGGTTAGTATCGGCACGGCGCTTTTCAATAATACCTGTTATAACTTCATCCAACACAGTTATAGCTTTGTTTTGCTTAATGTTTGATGGGGTTGGTATCCACGTAGGTATTTTAAACGGGTTGCGTATACGTTCTGCACCCTGTTCTATTGCTACAGTTACCCAGGTACTTATTTTATCAATCTCATCTTCAACATTAGATATAAACAGCGATTTTGAAACGATGTCTAATGCAATCCTGTTCATCTCTGCCGAAACGTTCAGCTCTACCCCTTCCAGCTTTTCCCAACGCAGCAGCATTTGGCCAGTGCTGGTTATCATCGTATCTACAATAGCGGCCAGTTTTTCTTTATGAAAACCCGGCTGGGCCATGCGGCGCTGCTTTCGCCAAAAATCGCCTTCAGATGTCAGCAGCCCATTGCCTAATAGCAGTTTTAAAGGATCGTAGCCAAAGCTTTTTACATAGTTGCGGTTGTTTTCCTGCAACACATGGCGTACACATTCGGGGTCGTTCAGCACAGCTATTTTGCGTATGGGCGATTTTACCCAATACACAGGCCCCATAGTGTTGTAGTTTTCTTCTAAAAACTCTAGCGGCCCGTTAGCCATATAGTAAGCATTTTTAAAAATAAAATGCTCTTTTGCCGGCGATGGGGGTAATGATTTTGCTAAATCGGCTGTGCTCATGGCCTTTATTAATTTTCAACAAAGTTAACCTATACTGTTATACCTTTTACTACTGCTGCCCATTGATTGTAAAGCCTATGCCCAGTTGCCGCATAAACTCTAACGATATTGCAGTTTGCATACACACCCTGAATGGTAAATCGTAACCACGCCAGGTTTCTACCGTAAACGATTTTATGCCCAGCCTATAGTACATATTATCTAACGAACCCGCTGCCATAAAGGGAAAATCGTGCAGCTTAAACTTCTCGTCAGGGTCGCTCAGGTAACGGTTTATCTGGTATTGTGCACCGGCTAGTATATCGTCTTTTGTTTCGCCAACATAAATAAGCGTGTTGCCAAAGGCTTTGTCGTTTTTGTTTTTGGTTGTCATAGTGCGGGTATGTGCCCGTGCCTCATGAAGATTAATAACCAAATTAGGCCGCAGCGAATCTATCAACTGCATAAACATATACGACAGGGTATACTCATAATCTAGCCAACAGGTATCCCCGGGAAAGGTGCGGTTTAAATCGCGGTTTACAAAGCGTATGGTATCAAAGCAGGCCTCGCGGTTAGTGCGTGGTATAATATACAACGTGCCTTTTTGTATGCTGATGTTGGCTACCAAACTATCGCAGGCATATTGCCCGGCAACCTCATCGCCATGTATGCCAGCATCAAGCACCATTACTGGCCCTTTTTGTAACCCATAAAAAGCATATACCGGCGTGCGGAAGGTATCCCTGCCCAAATAGAAAACAGTATCAGGGGGCAAACCGCTACCCCCATAAACGGAATATGCACAGCCAAAGGCCATGCATATTACCAATAGTATAGAACGTTTGTTCAAATTAAACCGATAGGATGCTACCCGATACCGTATTATCGTCTTTAGGGTTAACACACATAACAGGTATCTGGGCATCGTTAGCAACAATACGTTGGTCATCTGGCCCCAGCACATATGATGCCAAATCATCGCGGCCAACCTGCGTCATAATCACAATAAGGTCGGCATTTTTGCTAGATGCAAAACGAATAACCTGACGGGCATAGTCGCCACCTTCATCATCATGCGTTACAGTATACTGCACCCCGTTTTTTTGGAAGAAACCTTCGGCAAAGGCCAGGTTGTTGCGCACGTTTTTAGCCAAAAATTCGTCTTTTTCTTCTTTAACAAAAAGGTGGAATGTAGCACCAAAGTTTTTGCCAAGGTAAATAGCCCATGGCAGTTTTGTTTTGCTTTCGGCTGTTAAGTCTAATGGCAATACAATGTTTTTAAACCCTTGCGCAGGCAGTGGTTTTTGCTGCACTACAACAAATGGTGCGCTAGAGCTGGTAATAACTTTTATAGCGCGGCTGCCGGTAATAAACTGCAGGCCTTTTACGCCATGCGTGCCCATTACAACCAGGTTGGTATCAAGTTCGTCGGCGGTTTCGCCAATCATTTCAAAAATACTACCTTGCCTAACTAAAGGAGTAACGCTTAACGATGTTGCTTTTTGCCTTATTGCCTCAACTATGCTATTTAGTTTTGCGGTGGCTTCCTGCTCATCTTTTTGCAGGCTGCTCCTCGACTCTAACAAACCTCCCTCTACAATATGCAGCAGGTATAGCTCGTTGTTAAACAGCTTACACAATTCAATGGCATAGTTTACGGCACTGTCTGCAACAGATGTAAAATCGTGCGGCACTAAAATGATACTTCTTTTTTTCTCGCTCATGGTTATTTTAAAACAGATTGCAAAAGTAAGTTATTTCTTTAAAAACTTAAGCGTTACGGTTGAATTGGTTTTGTTTTCGCTCAACCTTACAATATACAAGCCCGCCGATAGTGCATTGGCGGTAAAATTGTTTACGCCCATAGCGGCGTTTCCGCTCATTACCATGCGACCCATAGCATCAAACACCTGCAATGTATAGGCTTTGTTGCCGGTGTTATAAATTACCAGTTCGCCATCAACAGGGTTTGGCGCAAGGGTTATGCCATTGCTTTGTGCGGTTTCTGTTAAGCCTACGGTGCAGCTTACCAAATCAATGTTGGCATAAGCCCCGCTAACACCAATATTGCCAATATATTCTATAGCGGCGCTCCAGTTTGCCGGGTTACTGTTGTCGCTGGTTGCGTTGCACAGGGTAATAGATGCCCCGTCGCCCGCTGCACCCAAAGGCCATGGGGCTGCATTGCTGTATGTTAG
This sequence comes from Chitinophaga pinensis, assembly GCA_945869825.1. Taxonomy (GTDB): domain Bacteria; phylum Bacteroidota; class Bacteroidia; order CAMBQF01; family CAMBQF01; genus CAMBQF01. The sequence continues at coordinate 4,164 of CAMBQF010000164.1, forward strand.
CGAGTCTATAACATCGCCAACAGTATTTACAATTTGCAGTTTTTCACCCGCATTATCAAGTCCGCCGGTATATTCATACGAGTCGAAGTTGAAGAAATTATCAGCAGTACCTGCATTAAAGGTCAGGTAAACAAAATCACCTGCTGCAATAGTATCGGCAGGAAAGGTAAAAGTAACACCGTTGCTAAACCTATAACCACCAACATAAGCCGGTGTGTTGCCGCGGTTATAAAGTTCTATAAACTCATAATCGTCCGACCCCGGGTTATCGTACATAACCTCGGTAATCTGCAAATCGGCAATAGTGTTGTTAAACACAAAGCTAAATGATTGTGGCTGCGCCATTGCGGTGTTTGCAAGGTCTTCAACATTTTCAATAGTAAGGGTTTGTTGTATACCGTTTGCCAGCGGTTGCGCCAGGGTAAGGGTAACGGTAGTTTGGGCAATATCGCGTGTGGCAGTATTTACCTGGCCCAGGCCGGTATAGTTGGCTACGTTTTCGGCGGTGGTATTTACAGGTTCGTTAAACAAAACAGTAACCGTGGTTGGGCCTGTAGGGGTAACACTTGCTACAATTGGAGGCGATGTTGCCGCGCAGCCCTGCCCAGGGGTGCCATACACTTGCAGGCTATTAATAAGCTGGTTACCTGTTGGCGTGGTACAAATAGACCAGTTGCTGCCTACCGAGTTATCTACACCAAAATCGCAAACCTCTATAGAAGGGCCGCCGCCGTTTGGCGATGGCGGACCTTGCGGCCATGGAGCGGTGTTGCTACGGTATGGTACAAAATCTATCAGGTTGTTAAAACTGTCGGTTAGCCTAAGAGTATCTCCGCCACTATTGTTTAGCGCCTGTGCATAATCATAGGCAGAAAAGCCATAGAAATTTAAAAACGCCACAGAGTCGGTACAAACAACAATGTACTGCCCTGGTGCTATGGTAATATTGGGGAAGGTATACAATACGCCAGTGGTAAATTGCCAGCCGTTTAGGTTAATAACACTGCCGCCAAAGTTTGTTATCTCCACATACTCAAGGGTATCAGTGCCTGGCTCTGGTGGGTTAAACATAACCTCAGAAATGGCTATTTGTGGCAAGCCCTGGGTTGTTTGCCCAAAAGTACCTGCTGATAAAATCAATAGCAGTAAAAGCGGTAAAAATCTTTTCATATAAAAAAATGGTTTGTTTGGCAAATATAGTGCGAGACCTTAATAGTTTGATGTATTTATACCAAATGGCAAGTAGGTGTTTATACAATTATTGCAATTGACAACATGTTCGGCATTTCTATCACAAATAAAAAAGACTCAGGTTCTTCATTTTCAACATATGGCTAAAAGATGCAGTTGTTAAATAAATCATTGCGGTTATTAATTTAAGAGTAAAATATAAAATATAATGCAAAAAATAATTTTACATTTACCGCCGTATTAACCTATTAAAAAACAGC
>CAMBQF010000165.1 GCA_945869825.1 Chitinophaga pinensis
ATTCCCTTGTGTCCCCATCCATATTTGATTGGTATAAGCGCTTTACTCATCCGCTTTTTGTGCTTCTCGCAAGTCCGATAATCTTCTATAAATTCCGCTTTTGTAAGCCCGTCTTCTTTGTATCCCGATTCGTCGTAGTTTTCATAAAAAACCTCTGTCCTGCACGATACTAACAGCGCAAGAAAAGCTATCTGCAAAAACGCCCGGTGTTTCATGTTGTAGAATATTACTCTGCCCCTTTACAATAGCGCGAAGCGCCCGAAAATTTTTTGAAAATGGGTGTTAAAACGTGTTTATTTTACCCTTTTCAGCATCAGGTAATCGGCACTCTCTTTGTCAATTGCAAAAGGCCGTGTATCGCCAATCATCAATTCAATGGTGTTTTCATCTACCGGGTTAATTAGGCCCAGCATCCGCGCGTCATCTTCTTTACCAGTAGCTTTGTATACCCTTACAAAATCTACCAAATAGGGTGTTTTTGTCTTGTCAACAACGTATTTCAGCTGCACTGTAAAGCCATCTACATCAATACTATCGCCGCCAATTTCAACACCATTGGTTATAAAAAAGCAAAAGCCGCTATCGTCAAACCTAAAGCCTTCTTCCGCTGTTTTTACATTCAACCATTTTCCGGTTAGGTTAACCTTGGCTGTTTGCGAAAAAGCCCCCAGTGAAGCTAGCAGCGCAATAAAAACCGGCAGAAACTTTTTCATCATCAGTATATTTTTAGCAAACGTACAACGATAGCGCGAAGCGCCCGAAATTTTTTTTTAGCGTAACCTGTTAATAACCCGTTGATTTCACGTTGCTAAGTCCTCCATCCTAAGGGAGCTGTTTTTTAAAGGCCTAATTGTACCGAAATGTCTAACATCCTACGGATGCTCTTTTCCGCGCCAATCCTGATGTCTTCGGGTACAATTATCTCCGGCTGGCCATCACGCAGGCATAGGTATAACTTCTCCAGGGTGTTCAGTTTCATGTGGGGGCAGTCGTTACAAGCACAGTTGGTAGTAGGGGGTGCAGGTATAAACGTCTTTTTTGGCGAGTCTTTTTGCATTTGGTGCAAAATACCTGTTTCGGTAGCCACAATAAAACTTTGTGCCTCGCTTTTCTTGCTGTAATTGAGCAATGCCGTGGTAGAGCCAATAAAATCGGCCAGGGCTAAAATAGGTTCTTCACACTCGGGGTGGGCAATAATCTTCGCTTCCGGGTTTTGTTCTTTCAGCTTTAAAATGCGTTGCTGAGAAAAGATCTCGTGTACCATGCAGGCACCGTTCCACAACACCAAATCCCTACCGGTTTGCTTTGCTACGTAAGCGCCCAGGTTTTTATCGGGGGCAAAGATTATCTTTTGGTCCTTAGGTAAACTGTTAACAATTTGTACCGCGTTTGATGAGGTACAGATGATATCGGAAAGTGCCTTAATCTCTGCGCTGCAGTTGATGTAGGTGATAACGATATGGTCGGGGTGGGAGGCTTTAAATTCGGCAAACTCCTTTGGTGGGCAACCCTCGGCAAGCGAGCAGCCAGCTCGCAAATCGGGCAGCACTACTTTTTTATGTGGGTTTAATATCTTGGCTGTTTCGGCCATAAAATGCACCCCGGCGAAAACAATCATTTCTGCTTCTGTTTTTGCCGCCTGTTGCGATAGGCCCAGGCTGTCGCCTATGTAATCGGCCACATCCTGAATATCGCCCACCTGGTAGTAGTGGGCAAGGATTACCGCATTCTTTTCTTTCTTCAGCTTTTCTATCTCTACAAACAAATCTAGCGAAGCATCTATTTCAACAGTTTCAAACATCTATTATTATATTATATTCTTTAATTATATAAAATATATAATACTATTAGGGTGTTAGAGTATTGGATATCTTTAGTTATTAGCTATTGCCTATATGGGTTATTAAACTCTATTAACAAGTTATCATTCTCTTAAACCCCTTGTATTACAAGGTTTCTTAGTAGTTTTAACACCGTGCTCATTTCTACCATTGTGCAAAATTAACAGATATACACATACACTTTTAGTATTGATAGTTTGTTAATAGCAAATCATAAGATTTGTAGCTTTACCCTTGTTTTGTTTGCTTTCGGGTTGCATTAAACAAATTAACCAATATCCAACCAATAAGTTTTAGTTATTTTAACACATGCTTTACACACGTTTTAACACAAGATTAACAACTAGTATATCTATCCGTCAATTAAGGTTAAAGGTATTGGTTTTACTCATGCTTCCGCTGTTTATTGGTAAAATGCAAGCGCAAGCCTATTCTAAAGAAGATTCTGTGTTTATACGCGGCATATTTAACACCGCGCTAACCAAGGCAGAGTGCTACGAGAACCTGGAATACTTGTGTAAAAAGATAGGCCATAGGCTAAGTGGCAGCGAAGGTGCCGCCAAGGCTGTTGATTATACCTATAGTGTAATGCAAAAGGCCGGGTTTGATCGTGTGTTTAAGCAAGATGTAATGGTGCCGCACTGGGTTAGGGGAGAGGGTAAAGCATCAGTTTCTGTTGATGGTAAAAAGCAAGCTGTGAATATAAAAGCCTTAGGTGGAAGCATTTCTACACCTAAGAAAGGCATTGTTGCCGAAGTTTTTGAAGTACAGAATTTTGATGAGCTGAAAACCCTTGGTAAGGATAAGATTCAAGGCAAAATAGTATTCTTTAACCGCCCTATGGATCCTACTAATATCAATACTTTCGTATCGTATGGAACCTGTGTAGACCAACGTTGGCAAGGCCCTAGTGAAGCCGCCAAGTATGGTGCGGTTGCTACCATTGTACGTTCTATGACAATGGCGCTTGATGATAACCCACACACCGGCTCTATGCGCTATGTAGACTCTTTACCAAAAGTTCCATGTGGTGCCATATCTACGCTGGCTGCTAATAATATTTCTGCAAGTTTAAAATCAGGTAAAGCGGTTAAATTTAAAATGATGCTGAGCTGCGAAACCCTTGCCGATGCTCCATCCTACAATGTTGTAGGCCAACTGAACAGTACAGAAGAATTGCCGTATTATAAAAGCAGGTATATTATATGCGGCGGCCACTTAGATAGCTGGGATGTTGGCGATGGTGCGCACGATGATGGCGCCGGTTGTGTACAGTCCATAGAAGCTATACGGCTGTTGAAATTAGTAGGCTATAAACCTAAGTATAACCTGCGTGCAGTAATGTTTATGAACGAAGAAAACGGTTTGCGCGGTGGTACTAAATATGCTGAACTGGCAAAGAAAAATGATGAAACACACCTGTTTGCTTTAGAGAGCGATGAAGGTGGATTCACTCCGCGCGGTTTCCATATAGAAGATAACAAAGACAGCGTGGTTGCTTTTATTCAAAAGTTCCGCCCGTTGTTAGAGCCTTATGGCTTGTTTAATGTTGAAAAGGGTGGGGGAGGAGCAGATGTTAGCCGCCTGCGCGATTCAGGTACCGTTTGCGCTAACTTCTTCCCCGATAGCCAACGCTATTTTGATTACCACCATGCCGATACCGATACTTTTGATAAAGTAAACAAACGCGAGCTGGTGCTAGGTTCTGCATCTATAGCGGCTTTGTTATACCTGGTAGATAAATACTATCCCGCTAAATAATATTTCAAAGAACGTGCAGGCACCAACTCATATACTTACCGGTGTAGCCATTCAAAAGGCTTTCGAGAAGATGAAGAACCGTCCGTTAGCGCTTTTGTTAGTGGCTGTTTTAGCGTTTTTATCGCATGGGCTTTTGGATAAGCTGGCTCGTATGACCTACCACAGGCCCGATGCCGACTTTAACGACCCTGTATGGGTAGGTTACCATATTTTAGTACTACTGGCAACCATCTTCTTTTTATACAAATTTTGGCGCAAGTATAAGTTCGGGATTATGTTTGCCATACTGCCCGATTTTGATTGGTTGTTTATCCACGGACAAAGTTTAACCGGTTTAAATATTCCATTTTATAAAAAGCCACACATCCACAATTTCGTCCACAGCATTTTTGATACCCTTTTTCCGTTCCTGAATAATTTACCCGACTTCCGATACAATCCCTGGACAGCTCTCTTCGAAGTAGTACTTGTTGTGCTGTTTTACATCTTTTTAACACGAAAAGGGGTCTTAAACAGGCTCTAAACGTGTCTATTCCGCAATTATCTAAGAATAGAAAGCGCGTTGTTTTAAATGCACGTTCAGGGGTGTCGTAATGTAGTACCTCCAAAACAGGCACAAAATGCATTTGCGGGCTTAAAAAGAGCCTTTTTTGGCTATTTAACCGTCTTAATGCTGACTTTACCCTTTTCTGAGGCTATTTGAATGAAATATGTCCCGTAGGGGAGGTTGCCAGGCAGATTTAATTCCACCTCATGGTCACCCTTCACCTGTTTTTCATTTTCTACAAAAGTGGCTACCAATTTTCCCTGGCCGTCCAAAAGCACAATCGATATTTGGTTATCATCTGCCAAGGTGTATTTCAAATGCTCTGTGTTTTGAAGTGGGTTAGGGTAGAGTAGGGGGTGTTTTGGTTTGGGAAAGTTTAACAAGCGTGCTTAATTTACAACTTCTTTATCACATATATCAAACTAGAATATTCTCCAGTACCGCGGGCGTGTGAGTTAGAAATAAAGCCGGCCCAGAAGCCGCTGAGCATAGCGACCAAACCACCCTTGCCGTTTTTGTACCCTTCGCTCACCATAGAGATGTAGTAGGCATCAAACACCATAGGTTTTACTGTAATAACCTCCAGCCCGTTGTTCTTCATCAGGTCTTTCATGCTGGTTTGGTCAAAGTGCCAAATGTGCCTTGGCACATCATAGGCTGCCCAAAACTCGCGGTACTTTTTCTCCTCGGCGGTATTGTGATTTGGTACCGCAACAATCAAAACACCATCGTCTTTGAGTAATGATTTCAGTTTTTGTATCCGTTCGTTTAGCGGATAAACATGCTCTAAAACATGCCATAATGTTATGGCGTCAAAGCGCTTTTCTTCTAATGAATTTATCTCCGTTTCCTTAATTACGGATAGCCCGTAGTTAGAAATTGCCTGGCCTCGGGCATCGTCTCCCGGCTCTAAACCCATTGTGTCCCACCCGTGCTTTTGGCAATAATCAAGGAACTCGCCCGTGCCACATCCGTGGTCTAAAAGCCTGCGCCCTTTGGTGTATTGTTTTAGCAGGTTCTCTTTCTTTTTAATAGAATGATTCCGCACCCAGGCGTACACCTTATTGATTAATCCCTTGCGGGTATTGCTGTGCGATATATAGTCTTCCGACTGGTAATACTTATACGCCTCGGCCTCGGCAGGTCGCGGACTGGTAGCTACAAAACCGCAGGTTCCACATGAAACAATTTCGAATGTTCCACGTGAAACAGTGTAGTCTTTACAGGCAATAAAGGGGGTAAATGTTTGGCCCGAACAAACCGGGCAGGAGGTCAACGATTCTAAATTTTCAGCCAATGTTTTATATATGTTTCACGTGGAACAAATCAATATGTTTATCGCAAATCACTCACTCTGCATTATGAATTCTGCATCGTGAATTATTTAATATATACCAAAAGAACAGAAATATCTGCCGGAGAAACACCGCTTATCCTCGATGCTTGCCCTATG
>CAMBQF010000166.1 GCA_945869825.1 Chitinophaga pinensis
GTTTAGCCTCGCGCACGTTAGCTCCGGTAGAATAAAGGCTTGTTAAGTTCCACGATAGCGTGGCGCCTAAGTCCCATGTGCCTTTAAAGGCATCCTGCTGAGGGAAAATACGTTGGTTAGGATTGTTGTAGTAGTAGTTGAAGCCGGCAGTAAGTGTTGGCATGTAGCCTACTTTAGCATTGTTTACGCCCACTTGCGATACCAGGCTGCGGGTATCGGCTGCTTTTTTATCGCTGCGGTTTGCAAGTGCATCGGCAACCCATGCGTTGGCAGGTTTCTGCTCAGCAACGGGGAACAGGCTGTTCTCGTCAAACTCGTTAACCACTGTTTCGCCCTGGCCTAACAGTATGTTAAGGTTGTAGTTGGCGGTGCTTACGCCGCTTTCCACATCCATGCGGCTAATTTCCAGGTTCGATTTGTTAAGCCCTGTGCGCAATACGTCGTTTTGTAACATAGTACCTGCATTGTACATATTGGTAACATCGGTTATGCGGGTGTCCGATAGTTTCAGGTTCTCATCAACCAGCTTAAGGGTTTGTTGCCCTTTATACAGGTTTAGCACCGCGCTAATGGCATTAAAACGCACGTCTGAGGCATCCTTCTCCGCATCAAGCTTAGCGGCTGTTTCAAGGTATTGGGTGGTTTTTAAGTTGTTTTGGTTGCGCAGGCCACCAAACAGGGTAGATTGTATGCTAACCCTATTGGTATACTGGTTTAAAATTTGTGGGTTTAGTACCTGCGAGCCAAAGCCGGGAATACTGATGGTAAACGGCTCAATATTATCGCTAAGGCGTGTGTAGTTGCTGTTTAGCGTTACCTGCGGAATGAATGAATTAACGCTTTGGTCTTTTTTAGCATCGGCGGCATCTACTTTAGCGGCAGAAAATTTTAGCTGCTTGCTATTGGCTGTAGCCAGTTGCACTGCATTGTCCAGCGTTAGCTTTTGGGCTTGCATTGCACCAGATACTAAGGTAAGCAGTACAATTGCCGTTAGGTTTTTAATGTATTTCATGCTCTTATTCAAACGTTTGTTTAATTAATTGTCAAAAAAATATTAAGGTTTTAAAAAGCGGGTCATCAGGTCTTTTAGGTGGGCTTTCATCCTATCCCTATGAACTGATGAATAACACCCTTCTATGGTGTTTTCATTCATCATTTTCTTTACCATAAAGGGGTTGCTTACGTATAATTTAAGCGGGCCAATGATAGACATGATAGCCAGTTGGGGGTCAACCTCTCTAAAGTGGCCACTCTTTATGCCCTCTACAATAAGGCCGCCAAATGCTTCCTGGTTATCGGCAAGGCGCTTACTCAAAAAGTCGACAATGTGTTCGCGGTTTTCTGATGCCACCTCGGTAAATACAATATTCATAAAGCTGCGGTTGTCTACCATACGGTCTACATAGCGGTCTATAATGTAGTATAGCTTATCCCACGCGTTGCCCCCGTTAGGGAATGCCTCGGTAAGGTATTGGCGTATGGTAACCATTTTACGCTCTATAACGGCTATATACAGGTTTTCTTTAGAGCCGAAGTAGTATGATACCATGGCTATGTTGATGTTGGCCTGCTTGGCCAGGCTGCGTATGCTAACGCCATCAAAACCATGTTTAGAAAACAACGCTTCGGCCACGTCTAAAATCTGGTCTTTCTTCTCAAAGCCCGGATCGTTTAGTATGCTAATTGTTTTTTTCACGTCGCAAATTTAAACAAACGTTTAATTAATGTGCAAACATTGGTTAGTTTATTTTTATTGATTTGGTGTTAAGTGTTTGATATGTAGCAATATAAATTCGGTTCTTATGAAATTTGTCCTTGGCTGAATTTTAAACACTTGGGTGCTATCAACACAAAACCTGCTTAATAATTCCTAATTTCGCCTCCATGTCTAAGCTATATATAGTGCCCACGCCCATTGGTAACCTTGATGATATTACGCTGCGTGCGGTAAAGGTGCTGGGTATGGTTGATGTGATATTGGCTGAGGACACACGGAATACATCGTTCCTGCTATCGAAACTTAATATTGATAAAAGGCCGGTATCGCACCACATGCACAACGAGCATAAAACGGTTGCGGGCTGGACAGCACGCATAATGGCGGGGGAGACTATCGCTTTGGTATCGGATGCCGGTACGCCTGCTATATCTGACCCCGGTTTTTTGCTGGTGCGTGAGTGTATACGCAATGGCGTTGAGGTGGAATGTTTGCCAGGTGCTACGGCTTTTGTGCCGGCGCTGGTAAACTCTGGCATTCCCTGCGACAGGTTTGTGTTTGAAGGGTTTCTTCCGCCTAAAAAAGGCAGGCAAACCAAGTTTAAAGAACTGGCTGTGGAAGAGCGTACGATAGTGTTGTATGAGAGCCCGCACAAGCTGATAAAAACGCTGGGTGAGATGGTGGAATATTTTGGTGCCGCAAGGCAGGCCTGCGTTAGCCGCGAGCTGACGAAGATGTTTGAGGAAAACCGCCGGGGTACTGTTGCTGAGTTATTTGCCCACTATACGGCACATCCACCAAAAGGAGAGATTGTGATTGTGGTAGAAGGGGCGGAGGAGCGAAAAACTAAAAGTGAAAAACGAAAAATAGAAGAGGAGGACGAATAGGGGATAGGGGTTAGGTTCTAGGGGATAGCTTTTTTATCTGATAGTAATAGAGTATAGCGCCGATGAAGGTGAGGCTTATAACAGCCAGCCAAATGTATTTTTCTTTGTTTGAAGAGAATGGATGGTTAGTAGCATCAACCAACATATCGAGCCAAAAAAACAAGTAGAATACGACTGCGCTTAGCAGCATAACACACAAGCCCAGCAAAATGGTAAGTACCATATTAAAATAGCTGGCGGGCTTCTTGTTTTACATAGTCTAACGCTACCTGGGTAGGCATTTTTTCTATGTTCATAGAAACCTCCAGGATAAGCTTGCCAAGGTCTACGCCCGAAGCTTCGTCGCTAACGTTTATAGCGGCGGTGTTTACCAGCTTAATGGTTTCTTCTTTGGCGTTTTTAATAAGCTCCCACGCGCCGGGCGACACGTATACCTGCTGAGACAGGTTGTGCTCATACTCGGTACGGATAGCCTTTAAAAGCTCGGCTTGTAGCAGCTTGGCACTCATGCCGCTTTTGTGTACACGGCTAATTAAGTTGCCGGGGGTAATACGTTCCAGTAATATGGTTAAACGCTCGTAGGCCTGCAAACGTACCGGTGTGGTAAGGCCCTGCGACTCTCGCCTAAACGTCATGTTGCGGTGGTGGCGCTCGTTTTCTAAAAACTTCTCGATTAGTAAATATGCGGTGGCTAAAACAACTAATGATGGTAAAATGTACTTAGCGATATCCAAAAACTGGTCCATGTAGATAATGATTTGAAGGCGTAAATGTAAACTTTGAACGGAAAAACAACAAACGGGTTGTACTTAATTTACTATAAAACCATTATGCATTCTGAATTATGCATTCTGAATTGGTTGATGCTTTTGTTTTTTAAGACTTGCCCGAAGTTCTTTAGCGGTTTGGGTAGAGCCATCAAAGCTCCAGCCTGGCGGCATAAAAAAGTACTTCAGCTTGTTCCAAAAACCGGGGGCGCGTTTTACGTCGCGACCAATGTTCACATACTCGTGCGTGGCTATTACCAAGGGATTAAAGCTTTCTACGTTTTTAGTAAGGCCGTATTTTACGGGTTCTTCAGGTAGTTCTTTTTGGTAGGTGCCAAACAGGCGGTCCCAAATGATAAGTATGCCACCGTGGTTACGGTCGAGGTAAACAATATTGCTGGCATGGTGCACACGGTGGGCTGATGGGGTGCTGAAGAACCATTCTAGCGGGCCCAAATTGCGGATACCCTCGGTATGTACCCAAAACTGGTATATAAGGCTAAACGACATTTGTACCAGTATCATCCAGGGCGGAAAGCCCAGTAAAGGCAACCAGAACCAAAAGGCGTATTTGTACAGCAGTTCGGTCCAGCTTTGGCGCAGGGCTACGGCCAGGTTGTAATTGACTGATGAGTGGTGATTCTCGTGCGCGGCCCAAAGGATGCGAATTTCGTGGCTGAGGCGGTGGTGCCAGTAAAAGGTAAAATCATCGGCAAAAAACAATAGTGCCCACACCCACCAAACGGGTTCTAAATTGAAGATGCGGAAATTTTCGTATATCCATATATAAGCTAAAATATAAGCCGCTTTTACGCCAAGGTTTATTACAAGGCTACCAATACCCATAGCAATGCTGGCTAAAGAGTCTTTTGTTTCGTACCAGCCCTTGTTTTCTCTGTAATTTACAAATAACTCAATTGCTATAAGTATTACAAAATAAGGTACTGCATAATATATAGGTTCAAATCCCATTGCTGTAAAACTATTATTTGCTACAAAGTTAAGTCAGTATCTAATTAAAAAATATGACCGATGTTTGTTTTTATAAGGTTGTTTTTACCTGATAAAAGTGAATATAGCTAAAGGCTTGCAAGCCAAGTGAGGTAACACTCCACAAGGTATCAATCCTTAAAAAGCAACAAATTACCCCGGTTACTTTTGTAGCAGGGGTAATTTGCTATTATACGTTTAGAAAATTACCCAGGCAGTACCATTGTAGTAAGCCATTTGGTTTAAGGTAGTATCGTACACCATTAAACCTGCTGCCGGGGTTCCTATTGCTAATCGCTCTGTAGTAGTCATCCTTGGAGGTAAAAAACCTTGTGTTGTACTCGATAACTCTAGTTTTGCACTGGCAACAGGTGCTGCTGTGCCTATGCCAACATTGCCTGTACCTGCTGTATTTCTTATCCGCATTCTTTCTATGTTTTGTGTACGGAATACAAGGTCTTGTGCATCGCGGGTTCCAACAAAATTAGTAACGGGCGAGGTAAGTGTGTTACCAATAGTTGTCCATGCATTGCTGGTACTAACTATTGTTGATGGGATATCAGTATTAATTACAAGCTGGCCTTGTACGTTGAATGAGGTAGAGGTAAGCAGCCATGATGGTCCTGTAGCTCCTGTTGGTCCGGTTGAACCTGCAGCTCCAGTTGCACCAGTTCCTGCAGGTCCTGTAGGTCCGGTCGGGCCTAAGCCTCCGGATCCCGTTGGGCCGGTTGCGCCAACACCTGTTGGCCCTGTTATACCTACTCCTGTTGGCCCTGTTGGTCCAGCTAAGCCAGTTGGTCCGGTTACCCCGGCTCCTGTTGGGCCTGTAACACCTGCCAAACCATTTGTTCCTGATGGACCTGTGGGGCCAGTTGCTCCTGCTACACCGTTAGTTCCTGATGGGCCGGTAGGACCAGTAACACCCACACCTGTCGGGCCAGTTGCTCCTGCTACACCGTTAGTTCCTGATGGGCCGGTAGGACCAGTAATACCAACACCTGTCGGGCCAGTTGCTCCTGCTACACCGTTAGTTCCTGACGGGCCGGTAGGACCAGTAACACCAACACCGGTCGGGCCAGTTGCTCCTGCTACACCGTTAGTTCCTGATGGGCCGGTAGGACCAGTAACACCCACACCTGTGGGGCCAGTAGCACCGGGTAAACCATCAATACCATTATTACCTGAAGGTCCA
>CAMBQF010000167.1 GCA_945869825.1 Chitinophaga pinensis
GTGCATGCCGATGTGGCTGTGGAGGTTTATGAGCATGCCTACACCACTATCCAAAACGATATAATACTGATGTGTTCTGACGGCTTAACCAATGCCGTTGGCGAAGCTGAGATTGAACATATATTGGGCGTTGCCAAAGCCAGCAGCCAGCAAAAGGCTGTTAAGCTTGTGGAGATTGCCAACACCAACGGTGGGCCTGACAATATTACGGTGCAGGTGGTAACGTTTACCAACACACCTATTGTAGTGGGTGCTACTACCAACACTGTTGTTACACCGCCGGCCCCTGATATCAAAAAGAAGATCAACCCTGAAATAGATAATAAGAAAACCAAGCCTATTGCTGAGCAGGTAGAGCAAAAGCCTGCTGCTAAAGAGCCTAAAGAAGAAGGCAGGCAAAGTGGTTTTGTTAAGTTGATAAAGAGCAAAAACTTCCAGTTTTGGGCATCGGCTATACTGTTTTTAATTGTGATGGGCAGCTTTGCCCTGCAGTTGGCTGATATTGACTTTACCGACTATAACGGCGAGGCTGTTGCCGATACAGCTAAAAAAGCGCCTGTGAAAATTGATAGCACTGCTACTGCTGTGCCTAAAGACACAGCCAAGCCTGCGGCTGTTGTGGCCCCGCCTGCAGATGTACCTCCTGCAACGGTGGTTGAAACAGGTGGCGACTCTACCCTAATGTACACTGTGAAGAAAGGCGAAAGCCTTACCGGCCTTGCCGACCGTTTTGGTACTACCAAAGCCGGCTTACTATCGAGCAACGGGTTAAGCAGTGATGCACAGTTGAAAGAAGGTCAGAAGATAAAGGTGAAGGTAAAAGGTATTTACACCGTAAAATCGGGCGACTTACTGTTTAACATCGCTAAGAAATATAACACCAACCAGGATAGGATTATCAAAGCTAATCCTTCGCTTAAAAGCCCTGCCGATATTAAGATTGGGCAGAAGTTGTATATACTTTAGTTGGTGGTTGGTAGTTGGTTGTGGTTGTAGAATAAATCCCCCACCTCGTTTCACTCGGCACCCCCTTTTTAAAGGGGGAACTTTATTACTACTCAATAATCTTCCGCATGGGGATGGGTATTTCGATGCCTTCTCGTTCAAAGCGCTCTTTAACAGTTTTGCGCATGTCGGTATAAATATGGAATGAGCTGGGAGAGTCGACAGCCCATACCCAGGCACGCAGTTTAACGTAGTATTCGCCAAGTTCTATCACACGTACCACAATTTTTGGTATGCCTGCTGCAATATCTTGCGGCGTGCGTTGGTCTTGCGTTTCGGGGTGCTTTTCGGCTTCGTCGCGTATAATATCCATAGCAAGGTCGATACTGCTGGTATAAGCGATATTGAACTCAATATGTCGGCATATCATATCCTTATCAACAGAAGAGTTTATGATGTACTCAGAGTTGATGATAGAGTTGGGGATGATGATCTTGCGGTTCTCAAAATTGCGGATAACCGTATGGCGCAGGGTAATGTCTTCTACATAGCCTTCGTAAAGCACGCCAATGTCTACACGGTCGCCTACTTTAAAGGGTTTTGATATAACCAAAAATATGCCGCTGATAACGTTAGAAATGGCCTGTTGCGAAGCGAAACCTATAATAGCTGCCAATATACCCGCCCCGGCGAATAAGGAGAAGGCAACGTTCTTTAAAGGTGGAATGCTGTATATGGCTACTATTATTCCGCAGATGTAAATAAAGCCCGATACCAGGTAGCTGAAGAATACAAAATTGGTAGGCGCTGCTCCAATTTTTTTAATGGCTTTGCCTATAAAACGGGTAAGAATATAAGTGATTAAACGCTCTACAATAATGGTGGCTGCCAGTATTACCAAAGCAGTTAAGAAATAACTGCCAAGCATGGCAATGCGTGATGTGAAACTTTTTTCCAGCATAGTGTCAGGCTTTTTATTAAGGCAAAAGTATAACATAAAGTCCACTTCATTGTTTTTTCCGACAAGTGCCGTTTTTTGTTTTTTTAATAGCCGTTGGGGTAAACTAATTTTATCCTATCAAATACTTCTCGCTATGAAAACACTAAATAAATTAAGCGCACTTGGGTTAGTATTATTAACCTTTTTAACCTTTAACGCCTCCGCGCAAACAGGCGAGATACGGGGCTATGTTACCGACAGTATTACAGGCAAAGCAATAGATGGTGTTACCGTATCTGTAATAGACCGTGGCAACCCTAAAGTAACCCTTACCGATGCTACAGGCTTTTATTCTATTAAGCCCTTAAACCCTGGCACATATAATGTAGCATTTACCTACTTTGGCACCAAGCCTAAAGAAATACAGGGTATACCTGTAAGCGCAGAAGGTATGTACTTTTTAGACCAAGCCATGATGGCTGGTATTTCTACTGGTACAGTAGTGGTTAAAGCAGGCGAATATAAGCCTATCGACATGCGCAAAGACCCGGGTGTTGTTTCTATCCCTGCAATAGATATAATACGCAACGGCACGGGCCGTGATATTAATTCTAACCTTATTGCTTATGTGCCTACAGTAAAACCCGTAGACCGAGCAGGTAAACAACTAAGCATTGCAGGAAGCCGCCCCGATGCCACTCAATATTATGTTGATGGTGTTAAGATAATTGGCGAGCTAAACATACCCCAAACAGGCATTGAAGAGATTACCGTTATTAGCGGTGGCCTGCCTGCCAAATATGGAGATACAACAAGCGGCGTGGTGCTTATTACCACCAAAAGCTTTAGATAATATTCAAAGCCTTTATTCCTGTTAGCCAAAGTGTTGTTCGTAAGGCCCTGCTGTGTTTACATGGCGGGGTTTTACTTTCTTAGGTGTCAGGCGCTAGGGGGCAGGACTACTAAAAAACTAATGCTTCTCCAACCTATGCAAACTCAGCCTGAGTAGTTCGCCCATGGTGGTGGCCGATGCAAAAGCTTCATCGTTATAGTGTGAAGCCAGTTCTTTAGCCAGTTGCAGCGTTTTTTCGGGGGTAGAGATGATGTCGCCTTCCAGGGCATCCATCAACCGCTCAAACCGCTTGCGCGATGCTTTAAAACGCTTCGCTATAAGCGACCGTTCCTCTCTTTGGTATTGCGTTATCGTTTCGGGGTTCAAAAACTCCACCGTAAGGTTTACAAATGCCAGGTTCTCTTTGTAAAATTGGGGCAGATACAGGTTCTTGCGCCCCTCGTAGCACTGCTGGTCAAAATCTATGGCGCGGATGCGGTATTGCGTAGCCTCAAAATCCTGCGTAGCATCCACCACATAGTTGTAGCTGCGCATATCGCCCAGCAGGCGGATAAAGCACCGCTCGTTGAATTTTACAAACTCCTTAGCTATCCTTATTTTGTTCGTAGCCGGTTGGTCAAGGTACTCGGCCACAAACCTGTCGCCGGGTATGCCCACAATATGCTCCTCAATCAGCGTGTCGCCATCCATAAAATAAATAATGCGGTTGGGCGATAAAATATGCTCCAGCTCCAGCCCGTAAATGCGCGATGCATCGGCCTGCTTTACATAAAAATAATCGTAGTTATCGTTGTAGCGGTTTATAATCCGTATGCGGAAAGGCTTGCTGTTGCCAAACGTGCAATAGTCAACACGGTCAACTTCCAAATGCTCGGTCACACTCGTGTCGCCCTCCGTTTTCAGCAGCGCGTAAATATTCTTCAGCGCGGTATGAATCTGCGGCTGTTTATCAGGCCCATAATGCACACTCTCCCACAACGTATCGCGGCCCGCCTTGTCCGTCAGCGCGTTGGCAAAATCATACTCCAGCAACCTGCCGTAGGTAGTAGGCAAATCAAGCACCCGGTTATAATTCTCCAGGTAGCCCATAAGCCCTTTGTGGGGCTTGTAATGGGGCTTTTTTCGCGATATGATGTTCATTGGGGCTAAGATAGTTTTTTTAGCGTGTTGCGCGTATTGGTATGGACTAAAGTGATACCCAAAAATTCCCTATTTTTGTACTTGTAAAGTAAACAGTATTTTGTTTTGTGATATATGTCATAGACAGGCATAGCAACCCTTACTACCTTTGCTAAAAATATTACACTATGTACGTAGAACAGTTATATACCAATTGCCTTGCCGAGGCTGCTTACTACATTGAAAGCAACGGAGAAGCCGCTATTATTGACCCCCTGCGCGAAACACAACCATACATTGATATGGCTACCCGCCGTGGCGCTAAAATCAAATTTATTTTTGAAACGCATTTCCATGCCGATTTTGTGTCGGGCCACATAGACCTTGCCCGCCTAACAGGTGCTACCATAGTGTATGGACCGGGCGCTAAAGCCAATGCCCAATACGAGATTTACGAGGGTAAAGACGGTGAGGATTTTGTTATTGGTGATGTTAAAATACGCCTGTTGCATACTCCGGGCCATACCTTAGAAAGCTCTACCTTTTTATTGATTAATGAGCAGGGCAAAGAAGAGGCTATATTCTCTGGCGATACACTTTTTGTAGGTGATGTTGGCCGCCCCGACCTGGCAGTTAAAGGTGTAGAAATTACGCAGGAATACCTTGCCGGTTTATTGTACCAAAGTATTGAAAAACTAAAGGCATTGCCTGATAGTTTAATTGTATACCCCGGCCATGGTGCAGGTTCGGCATGTGGCAAGAGCATAGGTAAAGAAACCACCACCACGTTGGGCACACAAAAAGCTACCAACTACGCGTTGCTTCAGCCCGATAAAGAATCGTTTATAAAAGCCGTTACCGAAGGGCAAACAGCCCCACCGCCATACTTCTTTTACGATGCCAAAGTAAATAAACTAGGCTACGAGCCGGTTGATGAGGTGGTAAACCGCGGCAGCCAGCCTCTAAACCCCGATGCTGCTGAAGCACTTATTGAGCAAGGTGTTACTGTGCTTGATACCCGTGGGGCTATGGAGTTTGAAAAAGGTTTTATACCTAACGCTGTAAACGTAGGGCTAGATGGCCAATACGCTATATGGGTAGGTACTATTTTAAAACCCGAAACCCCGTTGATTTTAGTAACTGATAACGGTAAAGAAAAAGAAGCGGTGCTTCGCCTTGCACGTGTTGGTTACGAGAATGTGAAGGGTTACTTAGCGGGTGGCATTGCCGCATGGACAGCCGCTGGCAAAAAAGTTGATGTGGTTAACTCAGTATCGGCCGAAGAATTTGCATTGCACTACACAGAAAGCAAGGTACTTGACGTTCGCCGCCCCGGCGAGCAGGAGACTACCGGTGTTATACCCGAGGCTACTTTAATATGCCTTGAAAAACTGGAGCAAAACCTTGCCGAGCTTGATAAAAATGAGCATTACTACGTGCATTGTGCAGGCGGTTACAGGTCGGTTATAGCAGTATCGCTGCTTAAACGCCATGGCTTTGATAACCTGACCAATGTTTATGGTGGCATAGGCGCTATAAAAGAAACAGGTGTGCCTTTGGTTCAGCCTGAGGTGGCCGTTTAATAAGCCAGTATTATAAATTGAAAAGCCCCTTATGGGGCTTTTTTGCTTTTTATGGTCTAACAGCTGGTTAGTAAATTGCTAACGAATATTAATTCG
>CAMBQF010000168.1 GCA_945869825.1 Chitinophaga pinensis
AAACGTTTCAACGACGTTCTTGATGGTGTAGCTGTTTCAGCATAATCCATAGACTGTCATCCTGAACTTGATGCAGGATCTAAATAAAAAATCCCTGTCTCGTTTCAAGCGTGATGGGGATTTTTGTTTTATGGCTTAACTATATTTGCCCTATGATAATGCTTCTTAGAACCAACTCATCAAACCCCGATTACCAAATGTTGGTTGTCCACCTGGATAAAGATTTAGCCATCCGCGATGGTGAAGTTTACCACGAGTTTTATGCCCAATACAACAAAAGCGACGATATAAAGCATGTTGTTGTAGCCTATGAGGGTAATCTACCTGCAGGCTGTGGTGCTATTAAGCATTATGAAGAAGGTGTAGTAGAAGTAAAACGCATGTATGTATTACCAGCCCAACGCGGTAAAGGCATAGCAGCCAAGGTGCTAAAAGAACTGGAACAATGGGCCATAGAATTAAACTACACCAAAGCCATAATGGAAACTGGTGTAAAAATGCCCGAGGCTATTGGCCTTTATACTAAAAACAATTACGATATAATACCCAACTATGGCCAATATGCAGGAATGCCTGATATTGTTTGTTTTGAGAAGGTATTGAAATAAAAATCCCCATACAGTAGTGTGCGGGGATTTTCTATAACCTATTTACGATTTCTTCGGAGGGCTTGGCACAAACACATCGTAGTAAAAAATAATGGTCTTTTTCTCACCTGCCTTTAGTGTTACCTCCCATTTAATATTTGATACATGGTTGGGGCTACCCGCAATTTTACGGCTGGTAAAAGTGCCGTCCTCTACATCGGTAGCAAGGCCTGTAACCGCTTTTTTAACGTTAAGCGTAACAGGTATATCAAGGTAGTTTTGTAGTTCAATAGTGCCTTTCAAGGTCGATTTATCGTAGCTAACCCGTTTAAAAGTCAACTCGCGGTCTCTACGTTTTTCTTCTTCATCCTTGCTTTTGGCCGATATGTCTATGGCTTTTTGCAGTTTGATAAAAGCATCGGCACCTGCTGGGGTATATTTTATCTTATCCTGTGCTATGGGTTTATCGTTTTCATTCACTAAAAATATAGATGCTGACGTAATAGGAACGCTGCCTTTATTGGTAAATTTTATAGACTGGTAAACATCAAACGGCTGCATTTCATCTAGCGGAATTAGGTTGCCATTGCGCCCGGCATAGTTAGCAAAGTCGTTTATGTCTACATCATAAATAGTTTTGTAGGGGATAGTTACGTTCGATACCGGCACTACCGCTATGCCATTGCGTTTTACCGATACCTTACCTGCATTAAAGTAGTAGAAGTTTGATACTTTTTCGCCAACCACGTCATACTCCTCTTCTATAACAGGTGCCGGAGGGGTATAAACAGCCGTATTGTCTTCTGCTGCTATTTTATAGGTGTATGATGATGAAGCGTTGTTGGTAATGGCATATTTATCCATCACAGCCCCTCCGTAAGTGCCATTATTATAGCCTGTGGTAACCAGCTGCTGCAGGTAGCCCGAGCCTGCCATATAAGCTGATGCAGGGTCTAACGTAGAGCCAAAAAATGTAGTCGGGTTGCCTCCTACTACCAGGTCAAGGTCAGCATCTTTAATATCCTCGCTGCTTTTGTTTTCCAGCGTGCCTTTCATGGTCAGCATAGCTGTTTTGTCGTCTTTTAACCTTATGTAGTATGATGGTGTCCAGCTAATACCGCTTTGTAATGATAGCGTAGTGAATGATGCTTCGGGAATATCATTATCCAATACAATAGTAGCCCTGCGCATTATGGTATCAACCTTGTATTTCTCGGTAGCGTTTCCTTCAAACTCTATATCATAAAGCTCACTAATAGGGATAAACAGCGTTTTGCCTTCCATCGTTTTTACACGGACAAACCCATTACGCTGTGCGCTTACAATGGTGCCTTTTATCATGCGATACGATGGTTTCTCAGTTTGTGCAAATTTGTCTATAAACCGCATCGTAGCTACTTTTCCTTCGTTGGCTATTACAAGGTCGTGCAGCGTGGTGCATTGCCTGTCTTTCTTAACCGTATCAACGTTTATGCTAAGGCCTTGCATCTTAACTCCAGCCGCTCCGGCTATCCAGTAAGTACCATACAAAGCGTCCGATGGTACACCTATATACCCATAGCGGTCGTTAAACTTTACTGATCCTTCTTTCTTTAAAAAGAATGTGCCGTTTTTAAATACCGACAGCTTTGTTGTTTTTAGTTGTGCATTAGCAGCTATGGATAATAGTAGCATAGCTATAGTAAGTATATTTCTCATCTTTTCTATTTTTATACAGCATAGATGGGATTATATTTTTTTTCCATAAACAACCATAAAACTATGTGCTGTAAATTTTGTTAATTACGGCTATGAAGCTTATTCTTTTTGGTTTAATCGCCTTGTCACAAAATTTATTGTACAACGTAAAAACGGGTGCTGATATACGTCAGCAAATAGATAGCCTGGCTGCTGTTGCACCGCTTGTATTGGTTGATGAGTTGCAAACAGAAGATGAAAAGCTGGCTTTTTGGTTAAATGTATACAATGCGTTTATTCAAATAAAATTGAAAGAGAACAGTGGACTTTACGCAAGTCGCAGCCGTTTTTTCAAAATAAAAAGTATTGTTGTTGCAGGCCAAAAATTAAGTTTAGATGATATTGAGCATGGCATTTTAAGGCATTCAAAGACTAAACTTTCGTTAGGGTATTTTAATAAGTGGTTCCCTGGGAAATTTGAAAAAATACATAGGCTAAATGCGGTTGATTACCGTATACATTTTGCCCTAAACTGCGGTGCTGCAAGTTGCCCACCCATTGCCTTTTATAAGCCCGAAATTATTAGTAAGCAGTTAGATTTAGCTACCAAAAATTACCTTGCACAAGAGGTTGTTTTTGATAGTACAACCAATACCGTAACAGTCCCCAAACTTATGCTTTGGTTTAAGGCTGATTTTGGTGGAAATAAGGGCGTTTTGAAAATACTGAAAGAACAAGGATTGCTTGCACCCAATGCTAAACCAAAAATAAAATATAAAGACTATAATTGGAGTTTAGAATTGAATAAGTATGCTGAATAGTATATTTGCCCCATGCAATCGCTAAAAGCATTTTTGCAAAAGCTAATACCCGCATTAGATGACGGGGAACTGGAACAGTTATTAGCCTTGTGGAATACTGAACGCGTATTGGTTCGTGGTGAGTTATTAAACCCAAAAGGGCAGGTTGAAAACTACATGTACTTTGTGTTAGAAGGTACGTTTAGGATATGCTACGAAACCGAAGAACAGGAAATTGTAGTAGGCTTTGGTTACCCGGGTACGCTGCTGCAAGATTCGCCTTCTTTTCTTAGCGGTAAGCCATCTAAGTTTTACATCGAAGCAATTAAATCAGCAAAACTAATAGGCATCCACCGCACCGATTTGTATTCTTTTGTAGAACAAAACCAAACATTTGCCATTTTTTGGCGCAAGTTGATAGAGCAGGCTGTATTAGCACAGATTGAGCGCGAAATAGACCTGCTTACCAACTCGCCGCAAGAGCGTTACCAACGCTTAAAAAACCGCAGCCCGCATGTGTTTCAGCTAATTCCCAACAAACACATAGCATCATATCTGCGTATGACACCCGAAACATTAAGCCGATTAAAAAAACGTTGATTTCAATCAATGTTTGCCCTTGGTGCACATGGTAGTTTTGCAGTGTATTAACCACTAAAAAATTATCATTATGAAAACGCTTAATAAAGTAATTACCGGATTTTTAATTTTTGTAGGCCTTGCCTTTATCAATGTTGCCGTGCAGGCCATTGCCAATCCGCAAGCCGTGTTCGACAATGTGAATGTAACGCTGGGCAACGTTAGTGCACTAAATTCGGTACGGGCAAACTATGGTTTTGTAAACCTGTTTTTAGGCCTTTTTATGGTGTATGGTGCGTTTAAAATGAAACGCGAAGCATTGCTTATTACCGCCCTGTTTTGCTGGGGCTTTGTAGTGGGCCGTTTATACAGCATTGCCATAGAGGGCGCGCCCAATGCCTTTGTAAGCCAGTGGCTGGTAACTGAACTTGTTTTGGGTATTGCTGCCGGCGTATTGTTGATATTGCTCAATAGAAAAACCAGCCCTATTGTTGCAACGGTTTAATCAAATTGATAAAATACAAAAAATCCCCGCACAATAACGGCGGGGTGTCAACTTTAGCATAGGCATAAATAGTGTCAACAAGCGGAGGCAAAGGTAGTGCAGTATCATCTGGTAGATTAGGGTATACAGGCTCATTTATTGGCTGCGCAAGTGAATATTGGCCGATAAAAACAGAAAGTATAAGTAGTAAGGTTGTTTTCATTGCTAATAGATGCTAAGTTAAGGTTGATTTCATAACTTCCAAACACCTGTTTTGTTAATAATTTGCCCTCCAAATCCCTCTAAAATCGCTATCTTTGAGGTTTGGAAGATTTTAGCGAATGTCAAACTATTTAGAAGGACTTAACCCCGAACAACGCGGTGCTGTGGAGCAAACCGAAGGGGCTGTGATGATTATTGCCGGCGCAGGCTCGGGCAAAACCCGTGTGCTTACCTACCGTATTGCCCACCTTATGCAAAAGGGGGTCGATTCGTTTAATATAATGGCCTTAACCTTTACCAACAAGGCCGCCCGCGAAATGAAAGAACGTATTGCCCATATTGTTGGCAATACCGAGGCTAAAAACCTTTGGATGGGTACCTTCCACAGTATTTTTGCCAAAATACTCCGCTTTGAAGCTCACCGTTTGGGTTACCCCAGCAATTTTACCATTTACGATACCGACGATAGTAAATCGCTTATAAAAGCCATTTTAAATGAGCAGGGGCTTGATGATAAGGTATACAAACCGGGTATGGTTTATAACCGTATATCGGCCGCTAAAAACAACCTGATATCACCCGAAGCCTATATGGCCGATGTATACATTCAGGAAGAAGATAAAAGCAACGCCAAGCCTAAAATGGGCTTGATATACCAGATATACAATGAGCGTTGTTTCCGCGCAGGCGCAATGGATTTTGACGACTTACTTTTCAAAACCAACATCCTGCTGCGCGACTTTCCGGAGGTGTTGCATAAATACCAGGATAAGTTTAAGTACATACTAGTGGATGAGTATCAGGATACCAACTACTCGCAATACCTGATTGTAAAAAAACTGGCTGCCAAGTACGAGAATATTTGTGTGGTGGGCGATGATGCGCAAAGTATTTACGCTTTCCGTGGGGCCAACATCCAAAACATATTAAACTTTAAAAGCGATTACCCCGAGGTAAAAGTTTTTAAACTGGAGCAGAACTACCGCTCTACCAAAAATATTGTAGGTGCTGCCAATAGCATTATCGCTAATAACCAAGACCAGCTTGAAAAAGTAGTATGGACAGCTAACGAACCCGGCGAACTTATCCGCGTATACAAAGCACTGACAGATAATGAGGAGGGCGGCATTGTGGCCAGT
>CAMBQF010000169.1 GCA_945869825.1 Chitinophaga pinensis
ATGCCGAAGACGGGTATACTTATGTAAAACGTTTCTTGCCTGAGCCTACTGAAAAACGAATGCTTTTTATATCAGAGGCCGATGGTTCGCAACTGGTGCTGGTACAAACCGATACCTTTCCGCGTCTTGAACTTAAGTTTGCTAAAGACAAAGGCAAAGAACGCGAAAATGAGGAAGTAGATGTTAATGAGTTTATAGCTGTAAAGGGCTTTAAAGCCAAAGGCAAGCGCCTGTCTCAATACAAAATAAGCAAGGTTATAGAGCTCGAGCCCCTGCCCGAACCGGAGCCTGAGGTGGTAGAACCGGAGCCTGAACCTGAAAAGCCAAGCGCAACTAAAGACCCTTTACCCGACGCTAACTTTGAGGCTGATGAAAGCGGGAACCTTAAGTTGTTTTAGCGTGTAGCGTTTAGTTTTTAATTAAGCGCTTTGTAATAGTTTTATCCGCCACATTCAACCTAAGTAAATACAAGCCTGCAGGTGTGATTTCTAGCCCTGCAATATTGTTGCTGTTACCCGATTGAATAACCTGCCCTAAGGCATTTACCAATTGCCAGTTTACAGGTAGTTTTATATTGGTTGCTATTGATATATTATCGGTAAATGGGTTGGGGTAGATATTTAGTAAAGAAGCTAAGTCCTCTTTAAACCCTAATGGCGATACATTTAATATAAGCGTGTCCGTTCGTCCGCAAAGGTTGGCAACCAGCATCACCGTAACAGGGCTGCCATTAAATTGCAGGCTGTAGTTTTCATCTGTACTTGCCAGGATATTGTTAATATACCATTGGTAGCTATCTGCATTAATAGATTGATTAATTAAATATGCTCCATTGCCCATGTCGTTCTCTGCATAAAAATCAGCTACAGGATCATACTCTCCTACATGCCAATCAGCTAGGTTGTCAAATGTAATAAGCTTATTGGCTAGGCGTATGTTGGCTGCAGTAGTAGAGTCTAGCCCGGCATTAAACGTAATCTGCAACGGGTTTTTACGAAACAGTACCGTATAAAACGCGCAAGCAGCGGCATAGCTTCCGGCTACAGATGGATGGCTTTCGTCAGGGTTGTATAATTCTATAGCGGGGTAGTTAGTGCGTATATATCTCCACACCTGTGCCACAGGAGATAGGATTGCATTGTTGGTATCAGCTATAAAACCATAACGCAATTGCAGCAGGCTGTCCATACCCTGATAAGTACATAGCGGAGGAAAGTTTGCACAGTTAGAGGCATCGCCATTTTTGCGCCCCCAGGTATTGTAAAACACCGTTTCGGCACAAGGGTTGGCTGCCATTATTAGGCTGTCTAATTTCCTGGCATAGGGGTATACGCTGCTTTCTACCTGGCCAATGGGGAAAGAGGGGAGCTGGCTTTGTTCCTGTAAAACCACATAGTCCCAATTGCCTTGCGCAATTAGCGATAAGGTAGTGGTATTGGCGCTGTGTTGCTGAAAAGTATGGCCTCCCGGTGTATTGGAGTTAAAAGTTACATAATCGCCATTAGAGGCCGCTACCTGCGCTACAAGCTGGGGTAGGTTATTATATGCTGTATAGCTATTGCCAATAAACAATACGTTTAGCGAGTCTTGCGCTTGTGTAGTTATACTAACTAAGAATACCAATCCGGTTAACAGGTGTTTCATATTCAAATATAGCGATTGCTATGAATATATTCTTTCTGTTCTTTGCGGAAACTTTGCGCCCTTTGCGGTTAACTTTTACCGTGGAGTACGCTAAGAAATTACGCAGAGGTTGCAGAGTATTAAACACCCAAAAAAGCCCTAACAATATTCTCTGCCTCGGGCAGGCTTTGGTTCAGTGTAGCGTTTACTATGGTTATATCAAATTTATCAGAAAAGCTCATTTCGTGTGCCGCTTTTTCTACACGCATAGCCAGGTTGGCGGGGGTTTCAGTACCTCTTCCGCGTAAGCGCTGTTCTAATGCCTCAACCGATGGGGGCATGATAAATACCGATAGTGAATTATCAGGATATAACTCTTTTAGGCGCAAACCACCCACTACATCAATATCAAAAATAACATGGTGGCCCATGGCCCATATACGGTCCAGTTCAGACTTTAGCGTGCCGTAAAAATTACCGCCATACACCTCTTCCCATTCCAAAAACTCGTTGTTATCAATACGGCGATGGAATTCTTCTTTGGTAATGTAATAATAATCTACTCCGTGGCGCTCGTTAGGACGCTGCTCGCGTGTAGTAGCCGATACAGAGAATTCAAGCTCGGGTATTGTTTGCAGCAAATGGTGCACAATGGTTGTCTTGCCCGCCCCCGATGGAGCCGCAACTATAACCAGTTTGTGTTTCTCGTTTGCCATATTAATCATTATGCATTTTGCATTCTGAATTATTCATTACTAAATATTTTGCCTACAAAATATTTAGCAATTGCTCTTTAATTTTCTCTAACTCATCTTTCATCACTACCACCAGTTTTTGCATTTCAGCATCGTTGGCTTTAGAGCCTATGGTGTTAATCTCGCGGCCAATTTCCTGCGATATAAAGCCCAGTTTACGCCCATTATTATCAGGCCCTTGCATAGTTTCTATAAAGTAGTTGCAGTGGCTGGTAAGGCGTACTTTCTCTTCTGTAATATCTATCTTTTCTATGTAGTAAATAAGCTCCTGTTCCAGGCGGTTAGCATCAACAAAATCAGCACCTACGGCGTCTTTTACCTTTTGTTCTAAGCGTAGTTTGTAGGCTTCGGTACGGCGTAATTCATGCGGGCGAATGTCACTAAGCAGTTTTTGTATGTTACCAATGCGCTGGCGCAAATCGTGTTGCAGGTTTTCGCCTTCGGCAATCCTAAAATCGTCAAACAAATGCAGGGCTTTTTCTGCCGCGTGTTTTAACACCAGCCACTCTTGCTCGGTAAGCTCGGGGCGGGTGTTATTCCATATTTCGGGTAGCTTGCTTATTATACCAACATAGTCTACATGGTGTTGGCCGGTTTCCATTGTTATTGTTTGCAATTCATGAAAATAAGCTTTAACCAAATGGCGGTTTATCGCTACGCTTTTCTCATCTCCCTGGTTATCCAACGACACTGAAAAATCTATCTTCCCCCTTTCTGTCTTTTGCGCAATAAGCTGGCGCAGTTCTAGTTCTTTTTCGCGGTATAAGCTCGGAATGCGCACGTTAAGGTCGAGCTGCTTACTGTTAACAGAGCGCATTTCAACCGTAATCTGTTTCTTTTCAAACTCGGCTACAGCTTTGCCATAACCTGTCATTGATTTTATCATTAACCAAAATATAAGTTGCGAAGATAAGGTAATTAGCTAATTACACAATTGTGTGTTTGTTAAGCCGCAAACAACCCTGTTATTTGGTACTATTATCCTTTGCTGTTTTTAACCTAAATGCTACTTTTGATACATGGCAAAGAACACCACTACTGCTGAAGATGTAGACCACTACATAGCCGCTATTGCTGATGAACAAATGCGCAAGGCTATGGAAACCCTGCGCGAAACCATACGCTCTGTAGCGCCCGATGCCGATGAGGTAATAAGCTACAAAATGCCCGCGTTTATGTACAAAGGCATGCTGGTGTACTATTGTAACTTTAAAAAACACTATAGCCTGTTTTTAGCCAGCCATGGCTCTATGGCTAAGTTTGCCGATGATATTGAACCTTACAAAACCAGCACCGGCACCCTGCAGTTTGACCCTGCCAAACCCCTGCCCAAAACCCTTATTAAAAAGCTGGTAAAAGCCCGCTTGATAGAGAATGAGACTAAGGCGTTGGGGAAGAAGAAGAAGTAATGATTAAGGAAAAATCTTATAAATATCCTTTCTGTGAGCAATAGTAATTAGGCGGATAGTTGTAGATTTTTCCAATTCAAACCCTATTCTGAAATCTCCTACCCTGATTCTATAGAAGGATTTAAAGCCCTCCATTTTTTTGATGTTTTTTACTTTTAAAAGACTATCAGATTCTTCAAGTTCTATTATAACTTTTTCAATCTTTTTCTTCAAAGCCTTATCCGTTAGTTTATCAATGGCCTTTAAGAAAGATTTGTCAAAAATCACTTCCATTAACTACGCAGTTTTTTCATAACAGATTCGCGGCTAACCGCTTTGCCTGTCTTTTCCTTTTGCATAATTAAACCCAATGCTAAATCCTCTGTTTGTTCAGCATTTAATGTGGTTACTTTACTTCCTAGTTTTTTTGCCATTTCGGCAAGCAACTTAAGGCTGTTTTTATCAATATTTTCAATTACTATTGCTGCCATATTTTAGGTATTACTACAAAGATACAAAATAGCTGCAACATTCTCTTAGTATCTCATTTTCTCATTATCTAATTGAAAACTGACATCTATCACCTAAAACCTATCTCCTGAATGTGTATTTTTGCCACGCAAAAAATAACACATTCAAATTATGTCATTCCGTATAGAACACGATACCATGGGCGAGGTACAAGTACCCGCCGAGAAATACTGGGGCGCACAAACCCAACGCAGTAAAGACAATTTTAAAATAGGTGGCCACACCATGCCTATCGAGGTTATCCGCGCTTTTGCCATATTGAAAAAAGCCGCAGCCTACACCAACCGAGATTTAGGCGTTCTTTCGGCTGAAAAAGCCGACCTTATTGCCAAAGTATGCGACGAGATTTTAGAAGGCAAGCTTGATGCTGAATTCCCTCTAGTAGTATGGCAAACCGGCAGCGGCACGCAAAGCAACATGAATGTGAACGAGGTAATATCTAACCGTGCTGAAGAGCTTAACGGTGGCGACTTACAATCGGACAAAAAATTCATCCACCCGAATGATGATGTAAACAAGTCGCAGTCGTCTAACGACACCTTTCCCACGGCTATGCACATTGCAGCCTACAAAATGCTAATGGAATTGACCATTCCGGGTATTGAAACACTGCGCGATACGCTAAAGGCAAAATCAGAAGCATTTAAAGATATTGTTAAGATTGGCCGCACCCACTTAATGGATGCTACGCCGCTTACATTGGGTCAGGAATTTTCAGGCTACGTGTCGCAGTTAGACCATGGTATCCGTGCCATTAAAAACTCGTTGGCGCATTTGTCAGAACTTGCTTTGGGCGGCACCGCAGTAGGCACGGGAATAAACACCCCTAAAGGGTACGATGTGCTGGTAGCTAAATACATTGCCGACCTAAGTGGCCAGCCAATGGTTACAGCCGAGAATAAGTTCGAAGCCCTTGCCAGCCACGATGCGTTGGTTGAAGCATCGGGCGCGTTGAAAACCGTAGCCGTTGCGTTAATGAAAATAGCTAACGATGTGCGTTTGTTGGCTTCGGGTCCACGTTGCGGTATTGGTGAGATTATGATCCCTGAGAACGAGCCGGGCTCGTCTATTATGCCGGGTAAGGTAAACCCAACCCAGTGCGAGGCTATGACTATGGTTTGCGCGCAGGTAATTGGTAACGATGCAGCTATTGCAGTAGG
>CAMBQF010000170.1 GCA_945869825.1 Chitinophaga pinensis
AACGGTATGGCAATAATGTAACTGCCGGGCTTTTTTATATCCACCCTTATTGCAGA
The DNA here is from genome assembly GCA_945869825.1 of Chitinophaga pinensis. Lineage (GTDB taxonomy): Bacteria > Bacteroidota > Bacteroidia > CAMBQF01 > CAMBQF01 > CAMBQF01. The sequence goes on from CAMBQF010000170.1 coordinate 57, forward strand.
TATTTTCACCGTATCGGGTTCTGAAGTGGGCATACCGCAATCCATTTGCACACTTGCCTGGTCGTTATATAACCATGTGCTGTCTTTATCAACCTTATAAATTCTGTAGGCTAAAACACTACTGCTGCAACCTCCATCTAACTGAAACCTGTATGGCTTAGCTGTAGTTACTTTATATTGGATGAATTCGTTTACGGGGAACTCTGCTTTAGTTAATATAATGGCATCTGCCCTTTTTTGGCCAAACAGGTAATTAGCAGAAAGTACAAGAAGCAGTATCGTAATGCGTTTTATCATACTTGTTTGATGTTAAGTGCAGGGTTATTCCATAACACATATTACCTCACTCCAACCCCTCTCATAAAGCGAGCGGAATAAAAAACCCCTGACTTTTAGGGGTCAGGGGTTTGAGTAAGTGTTGGGAAAATCCTCCGCCCGCCTTAAGCGGGCACCCCCTTTTTAAAGGGGGATCTTTTTTATTTGCCTATACGTTCTACGTGGATGTAGCCTTTGGTATCGCCAATGGTAGATTTGACAAAGGTGCCGTATATGCGTGTTTTGCCTTTGGTAACCTTGCCTGTGTTATCGTGTATTTTAACATCGCCGGGGCTCCATCCTTTTGGCAGGTTGCTAATTTGGTTAGGGCCGTCGCCCACCATTACATTGGCTCTTACCTCGCCTTTTAGGCCTGTGTTTAAAAGGTTTAGGGTCATATCTTCTTCAATGTAAACAAACATGGGCACTTCCAGGGCAGCATCAACATACACAAGCTTATTTTCCATATCGCCCATATTGGCATCGGTTAGCTGTGTGGCGGCAGCGGCGTAATCAAATGGAGCCGGTTCTGCTTTTTCAACCTTGGTAATGTAAATGGTAGCGTATTCATCGTCTATTCGCGATAGCTCGCCGGTAATTTTTACAGGGCTGCCCTGGCCTACAACCTCATTGCTGGCGGTATGTACTTTAAAATCGTCAAGGGTGTATTTGCTGGGCATACTTTCCATATGGTTGGCGGTTTTGCCTTGCTGAAACTCTAGATTTACATAAAAGCCCTTGGTTTGGCCATTGCGCGGGTACATGTGGCAGCGGATACTATTACCCGAGGTGTATAGCATGCTAGGCATAGAGAGGTAGCCTTCAATAATAATGGTTTTGCGGGCATTGTCAAATGATGCGTCATCAACCTCCTTCGGGTCTAGCTTTTGCAAGTCTTCCCAGGTCATTTCGACAGGAACAGATGCCTGTGCTTTTTTATTCGCCTTTTCGGTACTGTCTTTTTTAAGTTGTTCCAGTTGTTTGGCGCTGTCTGCGTCGCTTTGGCCGCCGCCGCAAGAGCTAAGGACCATTGTAGCAATGGCAATAGCTGAGTATAATTTTATTTTCATGCTTTATTATGTTTTCCAATGCAAGAGTATAAAAAATAACTCTTACAACCATTACGAATGATAAACGAACAACGACAGTTGTTTATTATTATTTATGCTAGAAATAAATTAGCCGACTAATTATAATTGCTATTTTTACAATATGAAAGACCCAAACGATTCTATAGGCTATCTTTTGATGCAAATTGGTAAGCAGCGCCGTACTATGAGCAATGCACTCCTAAACCAGCAAAAATTGCACTCGGGGCAAGACCTTATGCTCTATTACCTTAACGAGGAAGACGGGCAAACTGCTACGCAACTGGCAGGTAAGCTGGCTGTTAAGCCGGCAACCGTTTCCAATATGGTAGACCGCATGGCTGCCGAAGGATTGCTGGAACGCCGCAAAGGAACTATAGACAAGCGCACTGCCCGCATATTTTTGACCACCAAGGGCCAAACTGTTTTTGCCAGTATTGATAAAGCCTGGGAAGATGTGGAGGATAAAACCACAAAAGGGCTTTCAATTATAGAAAAATTTATGCTAAAGCGCCTTTTGTACCAGGTTTATACCAATTTATCGTAATTTAAATTAGGCGGCTAATTATATACTTAAATAGCATATTTATAAAGAGGTAGAATAAAAAGCAACAAATAGAGCCTGTTACAGGTTTAAAGGATATGCTAAAGCACGCAGTAAAAAAGAAGGGTTATGTGAACGAGGACACCTTAGCCATGATATTGGCTTATACACGGAATGACACCCCCTTTACCGCTAAACTGATAGGTATTGCCACGCTGGTGTATATTTTTATGCCGGTTGATATAATTCCTGATGTTATTCCGCTGGCGGGTTGGTTAGACGATATATTGATAGGCTACCAGCTAACGTATTGGGCGCAATCGTTTGTGCCTGAGCCTATAATGGAAGAATGCCGTGCCGAAGCCAAGGTAAAAGCAAGGCAAATTCGTAACTGGCTTATTGCATTGGCTATAGTTTTTATAGTGTTTGCTATAAGCATGATGTTTGTGTTGTGGAAACTGGTGGAGTGGTTGTTTGGGTTGTTTTAGTACCAAAAGAATTATAATTGCCCCGACCTTTAGGTCGGGGATAAAGGTGACGAAATGGAAAGGGCTTTAGCCCAAATTCTTATTTCTTAATTGTCCTTTGCGGACTGCACTCCTTTCGTGGCTTTATTACTTTTTTACGCTGCCTACAGGCGGTCTCTTCCGAGGGACTTACTTTCTTCCCAGCTGAAGAAAGTAAGCAAAGAAAGCCGTGCAAAATTATAGACCTTCATTCCGTTTCACCGCGCTAGACAGCCGCACAAAAAAACCTCTTGCTCAACTCCATTTCAGGTCCGCACGGAATTTTGCACAAAAAGCCCAGCGCACCTTATAACACCAAAATTAATAGACAAGAAAAAAACTCTCCCTTGTAAAGATTACAGTGCTGACCGAAGCGTTAGTAGGAGTGCCCGAGTGTCCCGATACTTCGGGACGTGGCGGAGGGATTTCTCAATCTACCCTAGTATATTTGCACACTTTGAAATCCCTTAATAAAATACAAACCGGTTGGCTGGTGGCATTGGTTTACACAGTGTTTGCCATTGTTATGCTCTTGTTTATGGACGGTATGTTTATGGATGGAGTGCTATATTCTGCCGTATCGCGCAACATGGCACTGGGCAACGGAACCTTCTGGAACCCGTCTTTTTCGCAGACCATTCACACGCCTTTCCACGAGCAGCCACCGTTTATGCTCTGGTTTCAAAGTCTATTTTTTACCGTTTTTGGTACGGAGAATATATACCCCGAACGTATTTACTGCTTGCTGTTTTTAGTGCTGACCGTATGGGCTATGGCAGCGTTTTGGAATAAAATCACCCAAGATAAAACCACCACCTGGTGGCCTGTGCTGTTGTTCTTAATAACACCCACCATCAGCTGGGGCTTTATCAATAATGTGATGGAGAATACCATGTCGCTGTTTGATATTGTGGCGGTGTATTTTATTTACCGCTACATGGCCGAAGACAAGAAAGGGGCTTTTTTACTACCCGCTGTTTTGTTTACCTTTTTAGCATCGTTTAGCAAGGGCATACCGGGCTTATTCCCCATTGCGGTGCCAGTAGTATACTCGTGGTGTATAGAGCGTAAAATACTGTCTAAAAAAGCGTTTATAGGCGGGGCTGTGTTGTTGCTATCGCTAATAGGTATTTACTTATTGCTGATACAGATTCCGGCAGCTAAAGAAAGCTATGTGCTGTACTTTAAGTCGAGGTTCCCAAACTTTCCTAATACTCCGCATAGTAATACTGGTAATCGCTTGCAGTTGTTACAAAACCTGTTGCAGGAACTGGCAATGCCCCTTGGGTTGATTGCCTTTTTAGCCCTGGCAAACTACCTGCATAAAAAGCCCGACTACATCAGTAAAGCCAATAAACCTAAAGCCTTGTTCTTTCTGCTGGTGGCATTTTCGGCATCGTTGCCTATAATGGTATCGTACGAGCAGCGTGGCTTTTACCTGAACACCTCTATGCCCTATTTTGCAATGGCCATGGCGCTTGCATTTGCACCACTTACCGGGGCTTTTGAGGGGGTAAGCATTAAGTTTATCAATGGTTTTAAAGCATTATTGTTATTGGCTTTTATTGTTGGTATTGGGTTAACCGCTGTTAAAGCAGGCAGGCCGAAGCGGGATGCGGATAAGCTGGCAGCCGTTGAAGCCATTAAAAAATTTGTCCCTAAGGGCAGTGTTGTTTATTGCAACAATGAACTATGGATGGACTGGAGCCTGCACAACTACTTACAGCGGTTTGGCGAGATAAGCCTGAGCCAGAAAGAGCCGGCTCCCTATAGCCTTTATATCCAATTAAAGATAGATAAAACACCCGTGCCTGATAACTATATGCTCCATGATAAAGGCTGTGAATGGCTGGATGTGTATGTGTGGGTAGATACGTTTAAGTCTGATGTGAAATTGGAAATAGTAAAGCCAAGGTAAATCTGCCAAAATAATCCCTCCCCCCGACGACTGCGTGTCGGGGTACTCCCTTTATAAGGGAGAGTTTTTCAACACAGTATTTATCACATTCGAATAACTCCCCCTTATAAAGGGGGTGGATGAATTGCAATTTTAAATTGCAAATTCAGACGGGGGATTATATTTTTACCCGCTATGTATCATATACCCTACGATAAAAATTTAAAAGAATTTTCCAGGTATTTACGTAATAACAGTACTACATCAGAAGTGCTTCTATGGCAGTATTTAAAAGCCTCGCAAATGCATGGCTACTCTTTCAACAGGCAAAAACCATTGGGTAGGTATATTGTAGATTTTTATTGCAGAAAGCTAAATCTTGTAATTGAAATAGATGGCGATAGCCATAAAGTTGACGAGGTAATGGTAAATGATATAGTACGTCAAGAGGTATTAGAAAATATGGGGGTGTATTTTTTACGATACGATGATTTAGATGTAAAATTCAATATTGGTTTTGTTTTGCAATCTATAGAAAGCCATGTTTTAAATCCGCCTAAATAATCCCTCCCCCTCGTTGCACTCGGGTACTCCCTTTATAAGGGAGAGTTTTTCAACACAGTACTTATCACATTCGAACAACTCCCCCTTATAAAGGGGGTGGATGAATTGCAATTTAGAATTGCAAATTCAGACGGGGGATTATATTTATTGAAAGCTATGTTAAGAGGCAAAATAATCCCTCCCCCTCGCTATGCTCGGGTACTCCCTTTATAAGGGAGAGTTTTTTCTAAGAGGGAATAAAAAAGCCCAGCTAGCGCAGGGCTTGGTGTATTGTTATGGTGGGTAAAATCCCCCGCCCTTCGGGCACCCCCTTTTTAAAGGGGGACCTTTTTATGCAGTGTGTAGCGCAGGCGCTACGTAGTCATTCATATAATGGTG
>CAMBQF010000171.1 GCA_945869825.1 Chitinophaga pinensis
CTTGTGTTTTGTTCATACTCGGGTTCGCCGGTTGATAACTGGGGCTTTACCGCTACTTACGACCAATTTGGCAACTTATATGCAGGCGGTATAGCTTTTGCCAATGGCTACCCATTTACGGTAGGCGCTTACCAGCAAATATTTGGTGCTGGTAGCTGCGATGCAACCATTAGCAAATACACATCAGACGGTACTACCTTTTTATATTCAACATACTTGGGGGGCGACCAAGCCGACCAACCTCACAGTATGATTGTAAATGGAAACAATGAGTTGTATGTCTATGGCAGCACAGGCTCAGACAATTTTCCTACAACTACCGGTGCTTACGATGCTACTTACAATGGCGGCACATCGGTTAGTTTTGAGTCGGGTTTTATTGATTTTAACATTGGGTCTGATATTTACATTGCCCGTTTTAACGATGATGGAACGGCCCTTTTATCGTCTACCTATTTTGGTGGCTCGGGTAACGATGGATTAAATATTGACGCCAACCTGCAATATAATTATGCCGACCAATCGCGCGGCGAGATATTTATTGACCAGCTGAATAACGTTTACATTGGCTCAACAACTCTTTCAACCAACCTGCCCGTTAGTATAGGTACGCTGCAGCCTGCAAATGCAGGCGCACAAGATGGCTGTATAGCTAAATTTGATAACAATCTTTCGTCGCTACAATGGGCAACCTATTTAGGTGGCGGCACTGCCGATGCTATTTACTCTTTGGTAGTAGATAAAAACTATAATGTTTATGCAACGGGCGGCACTACATCATCAAACTTTCCTGTAACCAATGGCGCGCTAAACACGGCTTACTTAGGTGGTTCTGCTGATGCATTTGTGTCTAAAATATCGGCCAACGGCCAGCAACTGCTGCGTTCTACTTACTATGGAACACCTCAATACGATCAGGCTTATTTTGTGCAACTTGATAAGCAGGGCGATGTTTATTTTGTTGGGCAGACAGAAGGTACAGGCAATGCACTTATAGTAAATGCTACCTTTAATAACCCGGGTGGTAACCAGTTTATTGCAAAGTTAGCTCCTAACCTTGACAACATTTTATGGTCTACAGCTTTTGGCAAAGCTGCCGGAAAGCCTGATATTGTTCCTTCTGCTTTCCTGGTTGACGTTTGTAACAAGGTATATGTTTCGGGCTGGGGCGGCGATTTGTTTGGCCAGAACATTAATAACGCGACTACCACAGGCTTGCCTTTAAGTAATGATGCCTTTCAATCGTCTACTGATGGTAGCGACTATTACCTGATGATTATTGATGACAATGCTTCATCGCTTATTTATGCCACCTATTTTGGGGGAGCATTGGCCGAGGAGCACGTTGATGGTGGTACCAGCCGCTTCGACCGTCAGGGTGTAATTTATCAGTCGGTATGTGCTGGCTGCGGTGGCTTAAGCGATATGCCAACCACTCCGGGCGTAGTATCGCAAATTAACAACAGCCCCAATTGCAACAATGGTGTTTTTAAGTTTGATTTTGATTTTCCTATAACCATTGCTGATTTTGCTTACCCGCAAACAGGTTGCGCACCGTATGATATTACGTTTAACAACTTAAGCACCGGTGGCGTTACCTACATTTGGGATTTTGGCGATAGTTCTCCAATATCAAATGCACAAAACCCACAACATACCTATACAAACCCGGGTACATACATTGTAACGCTTATTGTACAAAACCCGGCCAACTGTAATATTGCCGATACAGTTTCGCAGCAGATATTTATCTTGGACGAAACATCATCAACATTACCCGATGCATTTACCTGTCCGGGTATACCGGTACAAATTGGTATACCGGCCTTAAGCGACCCTAACATTACTTACTTATGGGCACCACCCGGAAGTGTTAGCAATCCTTCAGCATCGAACCCACTGGCAAATATCAGTAGCCCTACTACTTTTACACTTTTGGTAACTAATGGAACTTGTGTTGATACCTTTTTTCAAACAGTTAATTTCCAGGGCAACATAAGTATAAACGCGGGGCCTGATGTTACTATATGTCAAGGGCAAACCGGTCAAATAGGTTTTGTAGATAACTCCGGGCTTTACAATTACCAGTGGTCTCCTGCTGCCGGGTTAAGCGATCCTACAATATCTAACCCATCAGTTGATGTTTCGCAAACTACTACGTTTTACTTAACAGCAAGTTCAGTTGATACTTCAGCCTGTGGCAGCGATATTGATACGGTTACCGTATTTGTATCCAACATACCGCCTACGGCAAGCTTTGAATATACGTTTGCACCAACATGCGATAAGCTGGGCTTGGTGTTAGATAACACATCAACCGGCACAGGCCCATTCTATTGGAACCTTGGCGGTGGTTTTATCCCTACCAATGGCGATACCAGCATTTTGGTGGATTACAGCAGCTCGTATACCATTACCCTGGTTGCAGGCACTGCCCCATGTTCTGATACGGTAACCATAACCATTACCGCACAAGGTTTGGGCGGGTATCTACAATTGAATGATGTAAACGTGTTTACTCCGCTAAATGGCGATAACCTTAACAGCTGCTTTAGCCCGTTACTGCCAATGGGCTATAACTTAGACCCAACCACATACCCATTGCTGCCATGTTCTGAGCTTACCATTTACAACCGTTGGGGCCGCAAAATATGGGAAGGCAGCGGCTGCTGGGATGGCTACACCCAAGGCGGCTCTGAAGTTTCTGAAGGGGTATACTACTACATTTTTAAAATTGGTGATATAGATAAACACGGTACCATAACCGTTGCCAAAGGCAAATAGTATACAGGTATTTATAAGAAATAAAAAAGGGGCTAGTAGCCCCTTTTTTAATATAGGATATTATAAAGTTATTGCCCAATCCAGGCTTTGCGTATAGCCAGTTGCTTTGGTGTAGCATTAGCGTTTACCTTAAGCGTTGGCTGGCCGCTGGCAACTGTTTTCATACTTACAGGGCAGGTAATGTTAAACTCCTTATCGTTATAATCATGCTTGGCGGTTAGCTTTACCGCTTTGCCAAGCGCGGCCTGGTCTTTTATGTATGCAAACAGGTTGTCAATGTTGTCAGGCGTTATACGTCGTCCTTCCACCGCTACAATAGCGTCTGTTTCGGTTACAAGGCATCCGTCAGCAGTAGCATCATCTTGTACAATATCATCTAAAAATATCGCACTGGAGCCAGCAAAAGCTTTACGGCCCGCTATGAGTAAACGCTTGTCGGCACTCTCGTTGGTGTATTGTAGCCCTACCAGTTGCACAATGTCTTTAATAGGCAAAGGTGTACTGCCACCTACACAGGTTTTTAAAAAGGTTCCAATTTCAGGGTAGGTAAGGCGGGTTATCTCATCAAATAACTGGTCGTCTTTAAATGGTTTGTTTTTACCATACTTTTTAGATAAATCGGCCATCAGGTTTTGTATGCCATATTTCCCGTCTGATAAAGCGCGGAGCTTAATATCAAGGCATAAGCCAATTAGTGCGCCTTTCTCATATACATTCCCGTATTGGTCTTCATACTTATCAAGTACACCAAGGCTCATGGTGGTAAAGGGCAGCGAATCGTTATACTTCTTCGCGCTGTTTATTTTATCCTGCAGTACATCAATATAATCCTCCAGCGAAATAAGGTTTGATTTTATCTGCACCAACGATGCCGCGTATTCTGTAGTGCCTTCGTACATCCACAAGTGCGCCGACATTTTTGGGTTATCATAATCAAAAAACTGTATCTCTTCAGAGTGTATGTTAAGCGGCGTTACAATATGGAAAAACTCATGTGCCGATATATCTTTAACACTTTGTGATAAGCCTGTAGCGCTGCCTTCGGGCAAAAAGTAGAATGATGAATACGAATGTTCCAGCGCCCCATAAGACCCTGATTTACCTGAAAATCCACGAAACAGGCTAATAATAAACGCGTACTTTTTTACTGGCAATGTGCCGCCTAAATAATCTTTCTGGGCGGTAAGTATTTTATTAATATCGGGGGCAATTTCTTTAGCCGTAACCTTTTGGTTTGGAGAAAAGATGGATACCAGAATTTTAGCCCCTCCTATATTTAGCCAGGCAGTATCGGGCCTGCAATACATAATGGGCGAGTCGGCAAGTTGGTGGTAGTTATCAAACTTAATGATATCGTTGGTTTTGCCTGTGCTTAAATCCTGAGCACCGGTTGATGCATAAAACCCTACTGGCTTGGTAATATATAACTCATAGGGTATTTCTTTTTGGTCTTTTAAATAACCAAAAAAGCCAAAATTGTTCATTACAAAGTTTGTATCGGCTAAAATGTTAGTGCCGGCGGGTTCAAAAATAATGTTCTCGTTTTGGTCGGTATCCCATGTGTCTTCCACATCGTAGCTCACCATATTTAAGGTTGATGCGTTTGAAATCATCCATCCATTTTTATCTGTTTGGGTTACGGTTAGCTTTTTGCCTTTGCTGTCAAATGCTGTAAAGTTTGATACGAAACGGCCAAAATCGTAAACAGAATAGGTGCCGGGCACCATGCGGGGTATTCGGTATTCTATGGTATTGCTTTGTGTTTTGGGCGGGTAAACCAATACAGTTAGTTTATCATCGTGCACTTTAGTAAGGTCTACATAGCAGCGGTAAGCAATTTTTCCTTCAGCCCCTTTATCATCATCATATTCGGGCACTTGGGCAGGTAGTATAACACAGTTAAACAGAGTAATAACTAGCAGCAGGTTTTTTAACATAAGTAGTTGTTGAAATTGCATAATAATATTAAGGTTAAAGCTACAGGTATTTTATCATATTTTTGCTTTCATACCATATTTGTGCCATGAAGAAGGAAAAAGTTACAGAACAAGGAGTAAATAATCAAAATAACCCTAAGGATAATAAGACCCTTTGGGCCATTGCAATTATAGGTCTGGTTGCACTTTTTGGCGTTTATTACAACCACTTTGATAATGCTTTCCATTTTGATGATAGCCACACTATTGTTGAGAATATTTACATACGCGATGTAAAGAAAAATGCTAAGCTGTTTTTTACAGATGCACGTACTATAACACCACTTGCGGCAAATCAAATGTACCGCCCGGTTATTCCATTTTCATATGGGGTTGATTATTGGGTAAGTTACCAATTAGGTAAAAGCCTTGGCGACGAACTGCAGGCTTTGGAAAATGCGGGTAAAATGAATACCCCTGAATATAAGGCATTAGTTGATAAGGCCGTTGCGTCGCCTTACATTGTGCGCCAAAACGACCAGCCAAAGCCGTTTGTTTTTCATTGCTCTAACTTTTTCTGGTACATAATACAAGGTATATTAATGTACTTTTTTATCGCCCG
>CAMBQF010000172.1 GCA_945869825.1 Chitinophaga pinensis
TCATTAGGTACATAACCATATACCAATTCTAGGTTGCGGATAATATCTTCACGGCGCTCTAAGCGTCGGTTTTCAGCCAGCATGGGGTATAAAAATACCCGTTTACCATGATGAAAACCCACCCAGTTGTTGGGGAATATAGCATCGGGTTTTAAAGGCAGGGGCGTATCATTCTCTGCAAAAACCTCTACGCCGTTTTCTATCAGCACCTCGACCAAATTATCAAATTCGGCAGCTGCTTTAGCTTGTATTTGGTCAGGTTTAAGCCCCCCCACCTGTTTTTGAAATTTATTAGAATCGGCTGTTTGTGGGTTAAAACCAAAGGCTGCCGGCCTTACCATTAACACTTTATTTGCGCTCTGCATCTACTCAACTATTACTGTAATGTGAAAAAGGTACTGTTACTACTCGCCAAAACTGCTGCGGCCCCAATTCTCCAGTTCATCAGAAGACCACAAAGATGGGTAGAAAATGCGTAACTGAAAGCGCGGAGGCAGGTATTTTTGCCAGTTGGTTCCACCCGTAGCGGCAATAGCCTCGGGCTTTTTATCAAGGTAGCGCGATGCTGAGCGCATGTGTTGCATAGGCCAGCGCACGTTTACGTTAAGGTCCAGTTCGCGCAGTTGTTCTCCCAGTTCAGCTTCTTCTTCGGCTGTTTTATCAGCCTTGTTGTATTTGGTCCACAGGTTGTTATGGCGGCTATAGGAAGCTAGTTCTATCAGTTCAGCAGAATATTTGTCTTCAAACTGGCGAAGGGTTAATGTCTTTTTGCCCGATGCTAATTCGGTAGCCCCTGTTTTCCAGTATATATGCTCAAAGAGGTCTTCGGTTCCCATTTGGTCAAACTCGGGCATATTACGCTTTTCCTTTACTAAAAGGTTGTTAAAATCGGTACTGCAAATTTCAATTTTGCGGTATTGGGCCGATTGGAAACCACTGGCTGGTAACAGCGACATACGGAACTTAAGGAACTGTTCTCTGTCCATACCCTCAACCATTACCCCAAACGAGCGGATAAGGGCATCAAAGTATTGGTTTATTCGTTTTATGCGGCTTAGCAGAAACTGTGCCGTTGGCTTTTCCTGTGCCTGTATCTGCTCCAGCTCGTGCAGGCAAAGGTTAAAGTACAACTCGGTAATCTGATGGTAAACCACAAATATTTTCTCGTCAGGAAAATCGGTTTTAGTACTTTGTAAACTAAGCAGGGTGTCAAGCTTAATATAGTCCCAATAGGTGGTAAAATTAGCGTACAAAAGTCCATCAAGGTACGATACCAAATCCTGCCCCATGGACGAAAATTTATCTTCCAGTAGCTTTAAACGTTCTAATGCTTCGGGTGAAAAACTCATAACAATAGTTTATAGCTGCAATATTAACGTATTTACTTGTGGTTATGGATGATAATTATCAGCTAACTGGCTTTAAAAAGCTATCAAAAAGTTATATATTCGTTACGCAATTAATTAATAGCGGTATTTGAAAAAAAATTACTCAATACTATTTTTTCTTCTGTTGGTTAGCAGCAATGCCATGGCATCGCACCTTATGGGGGGCGAAATTACATGGCTATGTCTGGGCAATGGCCAGTTCCGCTTTACCCTGCGTGTATACCGTGATTGCAATGGCATCCCCATGCCACAACCCGCTACCATTAGGGTGCATAACAATCCTAACCTTACGGGTATACCCCTTAACTTAGTTTCGCAAATAGATATATCGCCCCAATGCAATGGCTTAGGGCCTACCATTAATTGTGGTATGGGTAATACCATAAACCCCGTACCCGGGGCGGTAGAAGAGTTTGTTTTTCAAAGTGCCCCAATAACCCTAACAGGTACACCGCCACCCGAAGGGTGGATTTTTACTTACGATGATTGCTGCCGCAACAATGCTATTAGCAATCTGGTGAACCCCGGCTCAACAGGTATGACGCTGCGCGCCATTATGTATTCGTATAACGGTACCAATGTTAGCCCCTGCTTTGATTCATCACCAGTGTTTGCAGAACGGCCCGCCATTATTATCTGTGCAGGCTCGCCCTTTCAATACAACCATAATGCGTACGACCCCGACCTCGACTCGCTACACTACGAATGGGCATCGCCGTTAGATGAATTAGCCGGAGGGCCATTTATTGCAGCCAACAACCTGCCACCCACGTTGATATTCAGCCCTGGCTACAGTATTTCATCACCACTACCCAACATCAATCAAAACCCCAACAACATAGGTGCGGTATTAAACCCTGATAATGGCGAGGTTGCATTTACGCCCTACACCATGGGCCTTTTTGTTACTACGGTTAAGGTACAATCGTTTAAATGTGGGCAGCTGGTAGCTGAAATTTTCAGGGAGATACAGATTGTAATCCTCAACTGCGGGGCAAACTTTCCGCCAACGGTAACACCCCCTTTTAACGGCAACACCAGTTTTGACCTTACCGTTACCGCAGGCGACCCCGTAAACTTTACCCTTGCCGGAGCCGATGCTGAATTCCTGCCGATAGGAACACCTCAATCGGTAACTATAACCGCCACCGGTGGGCAGTTTGGTACAGGCTTTACAGACCCCAATGCAGGCTGTAACTTTCCGCCATGTGCTACTTTGCAACTGCCATCGCCCATACAAGGCAGTCCCGGGCAGGGGGCATCTACCGTATTTAACTGGCAGACCGATTGTAACCATATAGCCCAAAACCCAGGCTGTATATCGCAATCAAACCGGTTTGTGTTTGTTTTTAGGGTGAGGGATGATTATTGCCCCGCCCCATCGCAAAACATTGTAACGGTTACCATAACGGTTGTCGCCCAGCCTACAGAACCCTCGCCCGACTTGCGGTGTGTGTCTGTTTTACCCAATGGCGACGTGCAGCTAACGTGGATACCAATACCCAACCTGGTTAATACGTTCAATAGCTACCACATCTATTCATCTACATCGCCCAATGGGCCATTTACAGTGGTGGATAGTATATTCAATATAAACGCCAACACCTACACCCATGTGGGCGCGGGGGCTAACAGCCAAAGTATTTACTATATGGTTAAAACCCGTTCAGGTTGTGGGGGCATAATATATTCTCCGCCGTTAGATACCCTGCAAAGTATTTACCTGAATGTAACCGACCCCAGCAATGGCACAGTTGGGCAACTGGACTGGAATCCGCTTTCAACTCCACCGCCGACAACATCAGCAGGCACATACAGCGTGTTTAAAGACTTTCCGCTGGGAACATTGAACCAGCTAGGCACTACGCCAACAACAACCTACAGCGACCCTTTAAACGTATGTTCAGACAGTATTTATTACCGTGTAGAGGTGGGCGATGCTTCGGGGTGTACGTCATCGTCTAACATTGATGGCGAGCTGTTCCAAAACATAACACCACCCGCTGCGGGGGTGATAGATACCGTATCGGTAGATGCAAATGGAAATGCGGTTATCGGCTGGCAACCGGGCCCTGACAGCGATGTAGCGGGCTACATAATCTACCAAAATATTGGCGGCAACTGGGTACCTATTGATACCGTGCAGGGCTACAACACAACATCCTACAACAACCCAAACTCTACTGCCGATGCAGGTATTGAGCAATACGCCATTGCCCCGTTTGATAGCTGCGGAGGTTACGGAACCTATGGACAATCGCACCAAACCATTTATTTGCAGGCCAATGTAGATGCCTGTACCGGGCAGGGCTTATTAAACTGGAACAGCTACCTGAACATGCAGCCTGCGTTAGCTACCTACACTGTATATGTTAGTCAGAATAATGGGGCCTATACCCTGACGGGGAGCGTTAATGCACCTGCTACTACCTTTGCCGCGCAGGCATTGCAGCCGGGTGTTACCTATTGCTACTACGTGCAGGCTGCCGATGCGGGTGGTACCATCTCATCATCGTCAAGCATAGCTTGTGTTACTACCGATTCTATACAGGCACCCCAATACCTGTACCTGAACCGCGCTACGGTGCTACCCAATAAATCGGCGTATGTGTCGGCGTTGGTAGATACGATGGCATCAATATCAGCCTACAATCTTTACCGTGCTGAATCGGGTGCTCCGTTTAGCATGGTTACATCGCTGGTGCGCCTACCCGGTTCAGAGTTTGTTACCTATACCGATAATGCGGTGGAGACGGATTCTACCAGCTACTATTACCATGTTAGGGCGGTAGACAAATGCGGTGTAGAGTCGTTGATATCAAACCCCGGGCAGACGATTTTACTGGAGGGCGATGCTAACCCCGACCTTACCAACAGCCTGCAATGGAACCCTTACCAGCTTTGGGATGCAAGCGTAAACCGTTATGAGCTTTACCGTAAAATGGATGCGCAGCCTAACTACACCTTGCTGACTACATTACCACCAAGCCCTGTGCTTACCTATGTTGATAATGTAGAGAACCAAACCACGGGTAACGGGCTGTTTTGTTATTATGTAGAGGCTATAGAAAACAACGGTAACCAATATGGGTTGAAAGATACCAGCCGCTCTAACATTATCTGCCTGCAACAACTGGAAACGGTATACCTGCCTAATGCCTTTACACCCGAAGGGCGCAATCCATTGTTCTTACCTGTGGGCACATTCTTAAAAGATACGGACTATTACTTTGGCATTTTTAACCGTTGGGGAGAGGAAATTTACGCTACTAACAAGCCCGGCGAAGGCTGGGACGGCACCTACAAAGGCGAATACTGCCAGCAGGATGTGTATGCCTACATACTCCGCTACAAAACCAACACTGGTAAAGACGCCAAGAAGTTGGGTGGAGTGTTGTTGCTGAGGTAGTTGTCAGTTCCAAGTTGCCAGCTACTATCTTTTCACCTTTAACTTTTAGTTTTCCACGGAATAAAAGCAGAGGTGTGCTTTTTATACTCCTGGTATTGGGGCATATCGTCGTATTTCTTTTCCAGCATAGGAATGCCCGATACTTTCAGCAATAAGAAGGTGATAATAACCGGCGATATAAAAGCTAAATACCCATATTGACTTTGAACGGCGACTAACGCTATTCCCCACCAGATAAGGCATTCGCCAAAGTAGTTAGGGTGGCGGGTGTATTTCCACAG
>CAMBQF010000173.1 GCA_945869825.1 Chitinophaga pinensis
AGACACCTTCCGCCCGCTGCAAATTACGCAAGAAGCCGCTGGCATAGACGACGGTAAGTACTACAAGAGCTGGGTGGAGTAATATTGATTGGTTAATTAGCTGATTGGTGTATTAACAAATGGATTAGTAAATTTGTATTTAAATAGAATAAGATTATGTCAACAATAACAGATACAGTACCGGAAAAAATCTTCAAAGACGCCCAAGACTTTTTACCGCTTTTAGGAACTGATTACGTAGAGTTTTATGTAGGGAATGCCAAACAAGCAGCACACTTTTATAAAACAGCGTTCGGCTTTCAGTCGATAGCGTATTGCGGATTAGAAACCGGCGTGCGCGACCGTGCCTCTTATGTGCTAGGCCAGGGTAAAATCCGCTTGGTTTTAACCACTCCGCTTAATGCAGATTCTGAAATCAACAAGCACCTGGCCGCCCATGGTGATGGTGTTAAAATTGTTGCCCTTTGGGTTGATGATGCTACCAAAGCTTACGAAGAAACCGTTAAACGCGGTGCTAAATCGTATCAGGAGCCTAAAATTGAGAAGGATGCCGACGGTGATGTTACCACCTCTGGTATATACACTTACGGTGAAACAGTTCATCTTTTTGTTGAACGTAAAAACTACAATGGGGTGTTCCTCCCGGGCTACAAAGCATGGAAACCTGAATACAACCCAACAGATGTTGGCCTTCAGTATATAGACCATATGGTGGGTAACGTAGGTTGGGGCGAAATGAATACCTGGGTTGATTATTATGCCAAAGTAATGGGTTTTGTAAACCTGATTTCTTTTGATGATAACGATATCTCTACCGAGTATTCAGCGCTGATGAGCAAGGTAATGAGTAACGGAAATGGCCGTGTTAAATTCCCTATCAACGAGCCTGCTGAAGGTAAAAAGAAATCGCAGATTGAGGAGTACCTTGATTTTTATGGCGGCCCGGGTGTGCAACATATTGCCGTAGCTACCAATAATATTGTTGAAACCGTTACAGCCCTTAAAAGCCGTGGCGTTGAGTTTCTCACCGTGCCTTCATCGTATTATGATGAGTTGGAAAGCCGCGTAGGCAAAATTGATGAGGATATTGAACCGCTGCGTAAACTTGGCATCTTGGTCGATCGTGATGATGAAGGCTACCTATTGCAAATTTTCACTAAGCCAATTGAAGACCGTCCAACTTTGTTCTTTGAAATTATACAACGTAAAGGTGCTCAGTCATTTGGCAAGGGTAACTTCAAAGCTTTGTTCGAGTCTATTGAACGTGAGCAAGAGCTTCGTGGTACACTATAATTTTAAAATTTACATTTGGAAAAAGGCTACCAATGGTAGCCTTTTTTATTTAATTACCTTACGCTACAAGCTAATTTAGCTTATAAGCCCCTTCACCAGCAAGAGCCTCCACCTGCTTTATAAAATTACTACTTAGGGATACCTTGCCGTTTTTAGAGGGCATATCTACCTGTATCTGGCTCTCAAGATCAAATACTGATATCTTAATCTGGCAATTGCCAGGGTTTGCCTTTATTAGTGATTCCAAATCATCCACAACCACCTCACTGATATCATCAAGCTTTAAATTTATCGTCAGCGATTTTACCATTTTATCCTTCACCTCATCCAGCAGCATCATACGACCAACCTTAAGCTCCAGGCTGTCTGGCTGGTTCCAACGCTCCCGCACCTGAGCCTTTATATACACAAAGTATCCCTCACCCAAAAAGTTCTTAAAATTGATATAATCCTCACCGAACAAGGCAATTTGCATACTACCGGTAAAATCACTCAGGGTAAAATTTCCAAAGGGCTTACCCGTTTTGGTGGTCTTATGTTGCACCGCCGACATGATGCCCCCCATCGTCACCTCTCCCGAATTACGGTACTTAGCCAAGCCCTCGTTCAAATCGGCAATACGGTGGCGGCACAGCTGCTCCACCTCAATCTTGTAAGCATCCAGCGGGTGACCCGATATGTAGACACCAATAACATCCTTCTCCAGCTTCAATCGCTCCAGCTCACTCCATTCCTCACATTTGGGGAATGGGGGCTCTTCTATCTGTACCTCATTATCACCCCCAAACAACGTGTTGGCTGTCGAGTTTTTACTGTCCTGGTATAATGTCCCGTAGCGGGTTATTTTTTCAATAAAAGGGTTACCATCTGGCGCAGGGGCGAAAAACTGCGCACGGTGCGTCTCAGGGTTTAGCGAATCAAAAGCACCGGCATAGGCCAAGGCCTCTAGACAACGCTTGTTTACGGCCCGCATATTAGCCCTTCTCGCCATATCAAATACCGAAGTATATGTCCCTGCCGCACGTTCTTCAATAATAGAATCCACAGCAGCCTCCCCAACACCTTTCAATGCGCCTAAACCAATACGTATCTGCCCGCTTTTGTTAACAGAGAATTTCATGTAACTTTCGTTCACATCAGGGCCAAGTACTTTTATGCCCATACGGCTGCACTCCTCCATAAAAAAGGTAAGCTGCTCTATGTTGCTAAGGTTGTTACTTAATACCGCCGCCATATACTCTGCAGGGTAGTGGGCTTTTAAATAAGCCGTTTGGAAAGCCACAAAGGCGTAGCAGGTAGAGTGCGACTTGTTGAACGCGTAAGATGCAAAAGCCTCCCAATCGGTCCAAATCTTCTCACATATCTTTGGGTCATGGCCTTTAGCAGCGCAGCCTTCAATAAACTGCGGCTTCATTTTGTCCAATACCGCCTTTTGCTTTTTACCCATCGCCTTACGTAGCGTATCGGCCTCGCCTTTGGTGAAGCCGGCCAGCTTTTGCGATAAAAGCATCACCTGTTCCTGGTACACTGTAATACCATACGTGCCCTCCAAAAACTCCTTCATATCGTCCAAGTCGTACACTATTCGCTCCCTGCCGTGCTTACGGGCAATAAAGTTGCCAATGTAGTCCATCGGGCCCGGACGGTACAAGGCGTTCATCGCAATAAGGTCGTCAAACTTATCGGGCTTCAGTTCCTTTAAGTACTTCTGCATGCCAGGGCTCTCAAACTGGAATATACTTATCGTCTCGCCCTTTTGAAACAACTCATAAGTCTTCACATCATCCAGCGGAATCTCATCTGGAACAATTACAACACCATGGTTTTGTCTGATTAGCTCTACTGCCGATTTCATAATCGAGAGTGTCCGCAAACCTAAAAAATCCATCTTAAGCAGACCGGCATCTTCAATTACCGATCCTTCAAATTGGGTAACCCACAGGTCGCTGTCTTTAGCTACCGATAATGGAATATGCTCCATCAAATCACTCGGCGCGATAATTACTGCCGATGCGTGTATACCTGTCCCCCTTACCGATCCTTCCAGTTTCAAAGCTTCTCTTAAAACAGCAGCTCTGGCATCATTGGGCTTATTGTATATTTCTTTTAATTCACTTACTTGATCTATAGCGTCTTTTAGTTTAGTACCTGGTCTATCGGGCACCAGCTTAGCTAACACGTTGGCTTCAGCCAGCGGTAGTTCCATCACGCGCGACACATCCTTAATAGCCGATTTCGCTGCCATAGTGCCGTAGTTAATAATCTGCGCTACCTGGTTTTTGCCGTATTTATTAATTACGTAGTTCAATACCTTTCCACGACCCTCATCGTCAAAATCCGTATCAATATCGGGCATACTCTTACGTTCCGGGTTTAGGAACCTTTCGAACAGCAGCTCATACTTTATAGGGTCGATGTTGGTAATACCAATGCAATAGGCAACTGCAGAACCCGCAGCCGAACCACGGCCGGGGCCAATGTACACACCCATATCGCGTCCTGATTTGATAAAATCGGCTACAATTAAAAAGTACCCGGGAAAGCCCATGGTTTTAATAGTGTGCAGCTCAAAATCAAGTCGCTCTTTTATCTCTGCCGTAATCTCTTCGTAACGCTTATGTGCACCTTCGTATGTTAAATGGCGCAGGTACTCATCCGCATCCAAATACCCCGGCGGAATAGGAAACTCCGGCACTAATATATCTTTGGTAAGTTTTAGCAGTTCAACCTTATCTACAATCTCGTTGGTATTATCCAATGCTTCGGGCAGGTCGGCAAACACCTTGCCCATTTGCTCGGTAGTACGAAAGAAAAACTGGTCGTTTGGGAAACCAAAGCGGTACCCACGCCCGCCTTCTTCGTCCGTAGCAATTGGGGTGCTTTTTAAATCTCCCGTGTTCACACACAGCAAAATATCGTGGGCGTTAGAGTCTTCCTGGTCTACATAATGACTGTCATTACTGCAGATAACCTTAACATTATGCTTGGCAGCAAAACGCAGCAACACTTCGTTTACCTTATCCTGTTCGGGTATATCGTGGCGTTGAAGCTCTACATAATAATCTTCGCCAAACAAATCGAGCCACCATTTAAATTCTTTCTCGGCTTCGTCTTCGCTCTTACTTAAAATAGCTTGCGGAACAGAAGCACCCAAACAACAGGTGGTTGCAATAAGGCCTTTGTGGTATTTCAGAATCAGTTCCTTATCAATACGCGGCCACTTGCTGTAAAGGCCCTCAATATACCCAAGCGAGCAAAGCTTAGCCAGGTTTTTATAGCCCTCGGCATTCTTAGCCAGCATAAGCTGGTGGTAGCGTTTATCTTTTTGCTCTTTGGTAAATTGTTTTTTATCGCGGTGTTCAACAACATAAAATTCGCAACCTACAATAGGCTTTACTTTTAACGGACTGTTCTTGTCATCGGGGTTAACCTTGTGCTTGTATGCCTCGGCAACAAACTCAAAAGCGCCAAACATATTACCATGGTCGGTAATAGCCAATGCAGGCATATTATCGTCCATAGCCTTTTTATAAAGCTTCTTGATGTCGGCAGCGCCATCAAGTAATGAGTATTGTGTGTGTACGTGTAAATGCGAGAAAACGGGCATACACAAAAGTAAGGTTTTAGGTGCTAGGTTTTAGGTGTTGGCAAGTGGTATTTTTGAACAAAATGTAGGCTTATTAGCGAATATGAT
>CAMBQF010000174.1 GCA_945869825.1 Chitinophaga pinensis
ATGTACAAAAAGCGCCGGTAGATAGCCCTGCACAAATGGCAGGCGACCAAAAGCAGGCTACAAAGATAAACTAAAGCAGCACATTGAAACTGTATACAATAACCCCGCCCCAATGGCTTAAACTGCTATACGGGCGGGGTTTTTTATGGGCTGTAAAAACCAATAACAAAGAGGTTTATTTAACCTTTGACGACGGTCCACAGCCGGGCGTTACCAATTGGGTATTAGACCTGCTGAAGGAATACAACGCCAAAGCCACCTTTTTTTGTATAGGCCATAATGTTGCACAACACCCTGAGCTGTATGCCCGCATACAGGCCGAAGGGCATACTATTGGTAACCATACCTACAACCATATAAACGGGCTAAAGAGTAGCAATGCCGGTTACTATGCAAATATTCAAAAAGCCAAAGAACTTATAGACAGCCATCTTTTTCGCCCGCCGTATGGCAAGCTGCGCTGGTGGCAGGCGCGGTGGGTAAAGCGGCACTTTAAACCGGTTATGTGGTCGGTGCTGGCAGCCGACTGGGACCAGGCTGTTACGCCTGAAGAGTGTTTTAGCAATGTAGCAAGTAATACTACCAATGGTGCTATAATTGTTTTTCACGATAGCCTGAAAGCCGAAACCAACCTGCGCTATGCACTACCAAAATACCTGAAATTTTTAAAGACAAATGGGTATGTAGCTTGTAGCTTGTAGCTGATAGCTTATAGGTGCTAGGTTTTTGGTTTTTGGTGCTAGGTTTTAGTCTAGCATTATCTAATTATCTTATTCGCTTACCTAATCAATCAATTCAACACACTCAAAACCCTGCTGAATTATAGCATTGGCAACCACCCCTGAAATATTGTGGGGTGATTCAATACGCAAAATCCTGTCGCAATCTTCTAAATCAAAACTCCAGCTGGGTGGCTGTATCAATTCATTCAAAATAGGGGCAAGCTCTTCTATGTGCTGTTCGGTATTAACCGATGTTTTAAATACCAGGACTTCCATTTGTGAACGGTTGGTTTAAAGTAGAAGACGGCTATATCAATGCTATATTGTAACAATACCTTACTATTTTATGTATTTTAATATTATTTTTATAATTTGATGGATAAGTAGCAGTTGGTTTGCAATTAATTACAACAGCTTGTTCTTTTGTAAGGCCTTTAAGTCTTTATTAAACTCCTTACGGTCTTTCTTGGTGTAGTAGGTCGATTTTTTGATATTGGTTTTATATAGTTGAATATAGCCTTGGGCCTCAATGGGTTTGCTTAAGTACAGTTCAGCTTCGGCCATGTATAAGTATAACTCGGTAAAGCCAGGGTAAGCACCAATGGCTACCTGCCAGGCTTCTATGGCTTTGTCAAAGCGCTTGCTGTTATAGTATTGCCATGCTTTACCGTTCAACACCCCAAGGCTAAAGGGCAGTGTATCGCCATAGTCAATTATACCCATCATGTATTTATCATACTTTTTCTTTTCAGTAGGTGTAGCCATAGTGTCTCTGTAATATTTATTAGCACCAACCGTCCATTGTCCGAAGATATCGTACAAGGCATTGTTTACCGTTAGGCCCGGGGTGGCCATGTGATAGCCATCGTAAAACTCGTAGCCCTTGCATTTAAAAAAGTTAGGCAGCACCGTATCGCCAAGGGCCTTTTTCATCAGGGCATAGTCGTGGGTATCGGGTATAGAGTCGCCGGTGGCAACCATATAATATATATTGTTAATTATGCCCTTTGTGGTTTTTACGGCCATTAGCATACTGTCTACCAGGTTTACGTTGGCTTGCATAAAAAACGGACTGATGGAAATAACCCCATTCACTTTATCCATATGTTGTGTAAGCATATAGGTGGTAAAGTACCCGTAGCGTGAGTGGCCCACCAGCAGCTCGAAGCTATTGGTATGGTAATGTTGCTGCGCGTAAGGTATCAGTTCATCCATAATAAATTTCTCATTCTGCTCGCCCATGGCATTGCTGCCGCTGGCTTTTACTATTGTTTCGGGGCCACGCCTGTTGGGCTGACTGGCAACGGTTATTACTACCGACTGTGGCATTTGGCCCATGCTGGTTAAATAGCCAATAGTTTGCAACTGGTAGCTACAGTTTATGGCGTTTTGCCTGTCGAAGATGATGATAACGGGGTACTTTTTAGTGCCGTTGGCATCGTATCCTTCGGGCGCATATACCCGCATAAACTTTTTATAACCTAGATTAACCGATTGTATGGTAAGGTCTTCTAACTTTTTGTAACCAGGCATTTCAGCATTTTGGGCATTAAGTACAGCGGCCATGGCTAGTAGGAGGGCTACGATGAATAATTTCATAGGGTAAAGATAGCGTGTAGTGTTAATTATGAATTAGGCAGGTTTTTATAATTCTAAAAAATGTTAGTGAGAGGTGACTTTGTTCTTTTGCACCTGCAACGATGGACAGCCTATTAAAACACCAAAGTTGACTGTCATAATCAGAACTACATGACAGTCTCAATATATTTATAACCAGCCTATTGTAAATAAAAACCGTTATTTCAAAAATCATCCATTCACGATAACTATAGGAATTGATTCAGCATCTTAAGTAACGCAGGAAAGCTATAAAGCCCATACTAAAATTTTAGGGAGAGGTTGGGGTGGGTATGGATTGGGTGAAATTGGTTCTTACCCGAAAACCGGTAGTGTAGCATATTCAAAACATGACCAATGTCATAGTTTTAAGGTAGGGTGCTTTTTGTATCTTTGCGTAGTAATTAACCTGCGCCATGTAAGCGTACGATGTTAAGATTTTATGGCACTTTACAATAAGATTGATAAGAAAGTACTGAAAGAGCGTTTGATGACCGAGTCATTTCACCGCAAAACGCTTTCGTTTTACCGATACGTTATTATTAATGATGTAGAAGATACACGAGATGCCCTTTATAAAATTTGGGACCAGTTGGGTGTTTTTGGCCGCATTTATATAGCCCGCGAGGGTATCAACGCGCAGCTATCTGTGCCCGAGGCTAATTTCGAAGTCTTTAAAAACCAGCTATATGCCGACCACCGTTTTGCCAACGTACCGTTTAAAATTGCTGTAGAGGATGATGGAAAATCGTTTTACAAGCTAATAGTAAGGGTAAAGAAACACATAGTTGCCGATGGCTTGCCCGACGATGCCTTTGATGTAACCAACGTAGGCAAGCACCTTGATGCTGTTGAATTTAACAAAGCCCTGCAAAATCCAGATGCAATTGTGGTAGATATGCGCAACCACTACGAGAGCGAGGTAGGCCATTTTGAAGGTGCTATACTACCCGATGCCGATACCTTTAAAGATGAACTACCAATGGTAGTTGAAATGTTAAAGGATAAAAAAGATAAGCCTGTGCTTATGTATTGCACTGGCGGCATACGTTGCGAAAAAGCCAGTGCATACCTAAAGCATCATGGTTTTGAAGATGTTAGCCAGCTGCACGGTGGTATTATAGAATACGCCCGCCAGGTAAAAGCCAAAGGGTTGGAGAATAAGTTTAAAGGTAAAAACTTTGTGTTTGACGAAAGGCTGGGGGAGAGGATAAGTGACGAAATAATAAGCAAATGCCACCAATGCGGCGAACTTTGCGATGCGCATACAAACTGCGCTAACTTTGATTGCCATTTATTGTTTATACAGTGTGAGGACTGTACAAAGGCTTTTGATGGCTGTTGCAGCGTGGCCTGTAAAGACATTATAAACATGCCTGTTGAAGAGCAACGCAGGCTGCGCAAAGGCAAAGCAAAGCATGGCGACCAGCGTAATGTGTATAAAAAAGGCCGCTTGCGCCCTAAGTTGAATGAAAATTTTAATTTAGCCGAGTAGACTTAACCCCACTTTATTTAACAAATGTAGGGGCTATAGAAAAAACATAAAAAAGCAGTTATGCCTATCTATCATAAATTGGGTATTTTTCCTCAAAAGCGCCATACGGTGTTTCAAAGCCCCGAAGGAAAACATTATTATGAGCAATTGTTTGGTACCGAAGGATTTAGCGGCATGGCAAGCCTATCATACCACGTACACCGCCCTACGCAGGTAAAAGAGATTTTATCATCGAAAGATGTATCGCCAAAAATAGCGGTAGAGAAAAATATTAAGGCTATGTTGCTAAAGGGTTTTGAAGTGAAACCCGAAGATGACTTTATTGACAGCCGCAAGCTACTGATGGTAAACAGCGATGTGCTGATTGGTTTGGCTGCACCACGTAAGTCTATGAATACCTATTTT
Source organism: Chitinophaga pinensis (assembly GCA_945869825.1). GTDB lineage: Bacteria > Bacteroidota > Bacteroidia > CAMBQF01 > CAMBQF01 > CAMBQF01. The sequence goes on from CAMBQF010000174.1 coordinate 4,240, forward strand.
TACAAAAATGCCGATGCCGACGAGATGATATTCATCCACCGTGGTAAAGGCCGTTTGCGCACATTCTTAGGTACTATTCCGTTTGAATATGGCGATTACCTTATCATTCCCCGTGGGATGATATATCAGGTAGAGTTTGACACCGAAGATAATCGCTTGTTGTTTTTAGAGTCGTACTCTCCCTTATACACCCCAAAACGCTACCGTAACCACTTTGGGCAGTTGTTAGAGCATTCGCCCTTTTGCGAACGCGACCTTAAGCTGCCGCAAGACCTTGAAACGCATGATGAGAAAGGCGACTTTATAATTAAGGTTAAAAAAGAGGGTATGTTGCACGAAATTGTGTATGCTACTCACCCGTTTGATGTTGTGGGTTGGGATGGATATAACTTCCCATACGGCTTCTCTATTCATAATTTTGAGCCTATAACAGGTCGCGTTCATCAGCCGCCACCGGTGCATCAAACGTTTGAAACTAACAGCTTTGTGGTTTGCTCTTTCTGCCCAAGGTTGTATGATTACCATCCACAGGCTGTACCTGCACCATACAACCACAGTAATATTGATAGCGACGAAGTGCTATACTATGTTGATGGTGATTTTATGAGCCGTAACAACATTGAGCAAGGGCATATAACCCTGCACCCTAAAGGCATTCCCCACGGCCCGGCGCCCGGCGCTATGGAACGCAGCATTGGGCATAAAGAAACCCAGGAGCTGGCGGTGATGATAGACACCTTC
>CAMBQF010000175.1 GCA_945869825.1 Chitinophaga pinensis
ATTGCCTTATTTTGGTCTATTAAATCCAAACTAAAAAATTAAAAGACATGATAAGGACAGCAACAGCCCATTGGGAAGGTTCGGGCAAAGAAGGCAAAGGCCACCTAAGCACACAAAGCACAGTATTAAACCAAACACAATACTCTTTCGGCTCTCGTTTTGAGGAGGGTGTTGGTACTAACCCCGAAGAATTGATAGGCGCGGCCCATGCCGGTTGTTTTAGCATGAAGCTAAGCTTTATACTAGGCGAGGGCGGATTTACTGCATCGGCCATAGACACGAAAGCCAGCGTAACGTTTGAAGGCGGTGCGGTAACAAAAATACATTTAGAGGTTAAGGCCGATGTGCCTGAAATGAGCGCCGAGCAATTTGCCGAAGCTGCTACTAATGCTAAAGAAAACTGCCCCATATCTAAACTGCTAAACGCAGAGATAACAATGGATGCCACGCTTGTTGGTTAATTTTTTAGCCATTATTGAAAAATTTGCAAGATTTTTGCAGTCTATACCCGATTGCAGAAATCTTGTTTTATTTTAAAACGTATTGTATATGAAGATTATTACCCAGATAGCCCGCGTATTAGTTGGCCTTTTATTTATTTTTTCGGGCTTTATAAAAGCTAACGACCCGATAGGATTCTCTTATAAGCTGGACGAGTACTTTAGCGTGTTTGGCGAACATATTTGGGGCCCGCTGGCGTGGTTTGAGAACATAAGTGTTTTCCTGGCTGTTTTTATTACCGGGCTCGAAATATTGCAGGGTCTGCTGTTGCTTTCGGGTTCTAAAATTAAGTGGAACAGCTGGGCATTGCTGGCGTTAATTGTATTCTTTACATTCCTAACCTTTTATTCGGCCTACACAGGCTATATTAAAGAGTGTGGTTGCTTTGGCGATGTTATTCCGCTAAAAGCATGGCAATCGTTCTACAAAGACTTAATCCTGCTGGTACTTATCCTTATAATACTTATTGGGAAAAAGCATATACACCCGCTTGTTAAAAAGCCCAGGCCTGATGCTATACTGGTGTTGATGCTGACCCTTATATCATTTAGCATACCGGTATATGCTTACAACTATTTACCTATTATTGATTTTGGCGAGTTTGCACCGGGCAAAAGCGTTATCACCCAACGTAAATTCTACTTCTCTGACCTGAAAGAGAAAGAGAAGAATGCCAAATTTGTTTACAAAAACCTGGCTACGGGGCAAAATGAGGAGTACCCGTTGGAGGTGATTATGAAGAAGATGGAACTGTATGATGAGACTAAGTATAAGTTTATTGATAAATACGTTCCGGGCTTAGATACTACCAAACTGCTTCCATTATCGGTTGCTATTGACTTCCGCGACCAGGATGATGGCGACCATACCGAAGAGTTTTTGACTATGCCGGGCTACCATTTTGTACTAATATCGACCCACCTGGAGCTGATAAAAGACAAGCAAATGAATAAGGTGCGCGACTTTGCCCAACTGGCTGAGACTAACAAAGTATCGTTTGTTGGCCTAACCAGCAGCGAGTGGAGCACCATTGATATGTTCCGCCACGATAACCAACTGGCTTTTGATTTTTACCGCTGTATAGACGATACCCCGCTGAAAGGCGCTATACGTTCTAATCCGGGCCTAATACTGTTTAAAGACAGTGTGATTGTTAAAAAATGGCATTACAACGCATTCCCATCGTTTAACGATGTGAAGGAGCAGTATATGAAGTAAGTACCTCGCTAATTAATAGAGAGATGTCGAACAAGAATAAAAACACATCGGGGTTTGTATACTCTACCAACCCCGATTTTTCTATAGAAAACGAAGAGAGCAACGAGGAAACGCTGGCCCCCGGTAAGCAAGACCTGCGCGTATGGCGCGATAGCAAAAGCCGCAAAGGCAAAACCGTTACGCTGGTAAAAGGCTTTATTGGTGCCGATGATGATTTGAAAACTCTTGAAAAGCTATTGAAAAGCAAATGTGGGGTAGGGGGTACGAGCAAAGACGGTGAGATTGTTATTCAAGGCGATATGCGCGATAAAATTCACGATATACTAAAAGCCGCCGGTTACGGGGTTAAAAAGGCGGGAGGCTAATCAGGTTATAGGTGCTAGGTTATAGGGGTTAGGCTTATAATTGACAATTCATAATCTGTTCCTTAATGTCTACTATTTAAACCATTTGCCTGCCTGCTTGTTAGAGAGCGAAACTCTGTCAAAATGAATTATTTAATAGTTGGTGGTACATCGGGCATTGGCCTTGAATTGACTACAGAATTGCTAAACCAAGGGCATACGGTATATGTGGTGTCGCGCACTAAGCGCAATTTACCCGATAGCGATAATCTTATTTTTATTGAAGGCGATGCATCAACCAAAGAGTTTGCTATTACCGGTTTACCTGATATTTTGCATGGGGTGGCTTATTGCCCCGGCAGCATTAACCTAAAGCCTTTTAACCGCTTTACCGATGATGACTTTTTAGCCGAATATAACCTGAACGTACTGGGTGCTGTACGTACCTTACGCCAAACGGTGGCTGCGCTAAAGGCGGCCCAGGGTGCATCGGTAGTATTGTTTAGCACGGTAGCCGCGCAAACGGGTATGCCTTTTCACGCTTCTATAGCTTCAGCTAAGGCTGCCGTAGAGGGTTTAGCACGTTCTTTAGCTGCAGAATATGCCGCTGCAAATATCCGCTTTAACTGTATTGCCCCATCGCTAACGGATACCCCTTTGGCTGAGAAGTTATTGTCAACCCCCGAAAAGCGGGAAGCATCGGCCAAACGCCACCCATTAAATAAGGTAGGCACGCCGGCAGATATGGCACAGGCTGCGATTTACCTGTTGTCGCCTCAATCGGGTTGGGTTACAGGCCAAACGCTGGCAGTTGATGGTGGCATGGCTAAATTGCGTTTGCTATAATGGAGAAAAAAACGGTTACCCTTTTTTGGTTTAGGCGCGATTTAAGGCTTACAGATAATGCAGGCTTGTACCATGCTATTAGTGAGCATACCAATGTTTTGCCCATATTTATATTTGATAAAGCTATTTTAGATAAGCTGGAAGATAAGGCCGACCGACGGGTTGAGTTTATACATACCCACATAACAAAGCTTAGTAACGAGTTAAAAAGCCTGGGTTCATCGTTGCAGATTTTCTATTCAACACCTGAACAGGTTTTTGCTGAATTGCAGCAACAATATTGGGTTGAAGCCTTTTATACTAACGAGGATTATGAACCGTATGCAAGACAACGTGATGAGGAAATTAAGAGGCTGGTGGAGAATGCAAATGCTCCGTTTCTTTCTTTTAAAGACCAGGTAATTTTTGCTAAAGATGAGATACTAAAGGACGATGGTAAACCGTATACTGTTTACACACCTTTTAGCCGCAAGTGGAAAGAAAAGCTAAATAGCTTTTACACCGAACCCTACCCCACAGAAAAATACTTTACCAACTTTTTACAAGTTGATTCCCCTTTTATAATCCCCAGCTTAGAAAGTATGGGATTTGTAGCTACAGGAGAACCTTTTCCATCTCCCATTCCTGATAAAGATATTGTACAGCATTACCACGATACCCGCAACCTGCCGGCTATAGCTGGCACTACACGTATTAGTGTACACCTGCGCTTTGGTACAGTAAGTATACGCCAATTGGTTGCTTTTGCTAAAGAGCACAACCAAACATGGCTCAGTGAGCTTATCTGGCGTGAGTTCTTCATGACGATACTATGGCATTTCCCCCATGTGGTGGGCCATGCCTTTAAAGCGCAGTACGACAAGATACAATGGGTGAATAACCAGGAGCATTTTGCCGCATGGTGCGAAGGTCGCACCGGTTACCCCATAGTAGACGCAGGCATGCGCGAACTAAACGAAACGGGTTTTATGCACAACCGTGTACGCATGATTGTAGCCAGCTTTTTAACCAAGCACCTGCTGATAGACTGGCGTTGGGGCGAAGCCTATTTTGCCAAAAAGTTGTTAGATTTTGAACTATCAGCCAATAACGGTAACTGGCAATGGGCGGCAGGCTGTGGTTGCGATGCTGCACCTTACTTCCGTGTGTTTAGTCCGCAACTGCAAACCGAAAAATTTGACCCTAAACTGGAATATGTGCGCCGTTGGGTACCTGAGTTTGACGACCCTTTTGTTTACCCTAAACCCATTGTAGAACATGCCTGGGCACGTAACCGTGCGCTGGAGGTTTATAAGCAGGGATTGGCTGTTCAATAATGCCTTTAGGCAACCCGTTTGCACGAATCGCCTAAAAGTGTCAAGTCTTATCATAACAATATAGCTACTGACCAACTATGGTTAGTTCTTTTAAGCTTGTCCTCTTGCTATACTGTTTATCTTAAATTCTTTTTTAAACCATTAATCTTGAATCGTAATAAGCATTGCAAATAAAAGTTCCCCCTTTAAAAAGGGGGTGTTTAGTGCAAAGCACTAAACGGGGGATTTAATTTTTAGCCGCGGCTGTTTGTTTTTTGGCTTGTCCCGACATTTATCGTCGGGGATACTATTAATATGTTATTGCAATAACGGGTACAAAGATACAACACGGCACTACCGTTTGTCAAGTAAAAGATAAAAAATGTTAATAAGTTAAGAGTTGAAAGTCGTTAACGTTGCATTACAGATGGACCAACTGCAAAAATTGGATTGCCCCCAACATTTATAAAACCATATTTATAAACCCCGTCTTTAAATTTTCTAAATGCAATAGGACTGGGAATAATCATTGGATAAGTATAATGAAATCCAATGCCTTGCCTCCATGTCAGAGTATTGTCTATAGTGTCATTTATTGAGCAATAGGTCAGGTTTGTGGAGTTAGAACCAGTCACATAAAATGAATAAGTTGAATCTG
>CAMBQF010000176.1 GCA_945869825.1 Chitinophaga pinensis
ATTATACCGCTTGGTAAGTTGAGGTTTGTGTTAGGCCCTGCCGTAAATGAGCCTATAGCAACGGCATTGCCAGTAAAGGTTACGTTTGAAATGGTAACCCCACCGCCTAAAAAGAAATTTTGCAACAGCTGGGTGTAGTTATTGCCGCCGGGTGGGGCAGCAACAACCAACTGAGCCTGCGTGTTTAGGCTAAACAGGCTTATAAAAATTGCCGCTACCAAAAACTTAATTTTGGTATTAAGCTGAATATAAAAAGCTTTCAAGTTGTATATGTGTATAATAGGCACTACAAATTAGATGGTTAGGTGCAAGTTACAAAATAATACCACTTGTATGAAGCAAATGTTAACAGTTATTTTCAAACAATAGGCATTTATTTTTTTAACATGCTCTATTTTAGCGCAAAAAATTACACAGTGGGACAGAATAAACTGGAGCGTTTTGCCGAATTAGACACCTTTAGCAATACTATACAACCCAGGTTGGAAAACTGGTTTGACACCTTTGAAAATAAGGGTAAGTGGAATGAATTATATTTTAAAAACAACAACCCCATAGTATTAGAGTTGGGTTGTGGCAAAGGCGAATACACCGTTGGCCTAGGAAGGCAATACCCCGATAAAAATTTTATTGGCATGGACCGCAAGGGCAACCGCATTTGGCGCGGTGCTAAAACGGCTTTAGACGAGGATATTAACAATATTATGTTTTTGCGGACTGAAATTGATAAGGTAGACCAGTTTTTTGCAGAAGGAGAGGTAAGCGAGATATGGATAACTTTTCCTGACCCGCAACCCCAGCTTAGCCGTGCAAAAAAACGCCTTACCGCCCCCAAATTTTTGGCCAGGTATAAAAATATGCTGGCTCCCGATGGTATAATCCACCTGAAGACCGATAGCCAGTTGCTGCATGAGTATACACTGGAGGTAATAGAAGAAGGCAAGCATATACTGCTTTTTAAAACCAACGATTTGTATGCCAACCCCGAAAATAAAAGCGACCCCATTTTAGGCATCCAAACCTATTACGAAAGCCTGTTTTTAAAAGAGGGTATGCCTATTACCTACATTAAATTTAAGCTGGCCTAGGGTTTTGCCAAAAGGGTGTCGGCTAGTCCGTCGTTAAGCATTTTGGCAACTTTTATTGCATCGCCTTGCTCGTGAAAGTTAATGCCTATAAAATTGGGTATGCGGTGAAGGTCTTTTGCGCAACGCTCAATCCTTTCCAGTAAAAACTGTTGGTTATTTGTTTGGCGGGCATTTTTTTTGGTGGGCTTGCCTTTGCTAATCCAGTTATTCATTAAAAACAAACCGTGTGTTGGTTTTCCACGGCCTATGCGGGTATCCATCTCTGCCAACGATTTGGTACTCCATGGGGTGTCAAAAATATAATCCCATGCGCTGTGTATATAAGGCACATCATTTCCCGTATTTTCTTCTACAAACAATACAAGGCGCTTATTATCAGTAATCATTTGCCCAATAGCAGGCCATTCTTTATCTGCTGCCTGGCTATGGCAGTAGTTGGTTAAACCAGCGCTGTCTATTTCTGTTGCTATGCGGTTTTTGGTAATCCCATTTTGAAAAATGATGCTTACAATCTCTGTTTTATTACTATCTAAAAAAGCTTTAATATCAGTTAATACAATTTGCAATTTTTCTTTACCCATTTTCGGGTTTCCATGGTATAGGTAAACAGTTCCTTCAATATCATACACATCAAGCATAAGGTTACGTACCCCATCGGCAAGCTGTTTCTTCACTGGGTATGTATGGTTGGGCCATATAAATTTCGTGAGCCCTTTTTTATAGTTATAGCTATTGTGTGTTGATACAAATACCATTTGGTTGAACGGCTTGTTGCAATAAGCTGCTGAACCACAACAGTTTTGGGCATTTGCCACACTAATAACCAACAAGAAAAATAGGAGAAACAATGACTTCATAGCCGCTAAGATAGGGGCATATTATCTGAATATTGAACTCATAAGAATTTTTTAACCTACCGTATGGAATTACTATGTTAACAGCATCATTTATACATGGAATATGCTTTGACTATAGGGCTTGCTTGTATGCTTTTAGGATTGAAGGCCCAAGCACCTGCCGATACTCCTAAACCTAACAACGATGTTATTTTAAAAACAGTTGAAATTATTGAAACACCCGGCAAAACATATGCATGTACGTGGCCACCCAACTATCCTCTTGTTGTAATTTGCAATAAGATTGTTAATGAGCCCGGTGTGACTGTAGATATGATGATACGCCATTATTTTGGCATTAGTTATTGGGATTAAAACAATAGCTTTTAATAGGAAATTAGCTGTTTTTTTTAATCTATAAACCAATAATTGTTGGCCAGCCTCTTTGTTGCTTTAGAAATGTTTGGTTAAAATCTGTTAATATATTAGTTAGTTTACTCTTTAAACAGTCGTAATATTTGTGTTTTGTTCTGCGTAATAGTATGCAGTAAATAAATACCTTGAGTAAGATTTGTGAAATTATGTTCGTTAATATTGTTACCCTGCCATACAGGTTGCCCTACAATGTTATACAAAACATAATAGTAAGCCGGGTGATTGTTTTGTATGTTAATGGTAGAGGTAAATGGGTTAGGATAAGCATATATAACTTGGTTTGCCTGTATTGTATTTACGCCTGTGCTGCCATAAGTACCAGCGCTTAGCCATGTGCTGAAAGAATTATTGCTGTTGTTTATGTTACGAAACCCAACCTTAACTCTACCGCTATCGGCAATGTTACCCGTATGAAAATCGAGACTAAAATGCATGGTATCCATAGGCTCCAAGTATAACTGTATGCTATCTTCGTGGGTGCCATAACAAACATCAGCACAAAAGGATGTAGTCCAGAGTAAAGGTATTTCTGTTTCAATTTTCTTAATAAATATATTAACCTCTGTAATATTTGGGTTAATAATGTCAACATAATCGTACAAAATGTCGCCAGGCATACCAATGTTGGCTGTATTAACCACATTAATACTAAAGTTACCATTGCCTACCGTGCCGCATAAGTTGCTTGTTGTATTTAGTAGACTATCGAGATTGCAAAAAATATCGTCAGGGTTGCGGTCAAACCAGCCGTGTTTACTCAATACCCTGCCATCTGTATCAATTATATACGCATTGTTTGGCGCAGGTCCGTATGCATGCCACCACTCATTACAAGGCCCGTCAATATAAACAGGTGCGTTTATAGATGCATACGATGGCAAAGTATCAACCATTGCCTTACGCTCACCGTACGTTGCTGGCGATGGAAAGAATATGCCTTCCGAAGTATTTTGCGAGGTAATATTTATATATCCAAAGTAAACAGATGTGTCTGTTGGGTGTGCCTCTATGGTGTAAATTACTGCAATATTTATTAGAGAGCCATAGGTAGCTGCTACTTGATTTATAACTGGTATTTTAGCCCTGAATACTGGGCAAGTAAGGCTGCCCGATACTAACAAAACAGGTTTTCCCTGCTGCAATAAGGTAGATAATTGCAATGGTGTGCCTGTAGATGAATATAGCTGAAAATCATTTACATACTCATTAACAGCATAGCCTGCTGTATAATAACTGCCGGTAAAAACAGCCTCATTACAAATGGGCGTATTGTCAGATGGAACTGCATTAAGCCCAATAGAAGGCAACAGTTGCCCATATGCGTTTGGCAATAAAAATATGCTGAAAAATATCAAACTTATTTTTAATAGTTTAACTATCATAGCACAAACATAATTAAATTATTGAACATTTTATTCAATTTAATGCAGCTGTTAAAAATAATAAATTACTCTCTTTTCTTAACAATGGCTGAGACAAATTGTATTAAGGTTTTATTAATAATATGTACAAGGGTATTAGGTTAGCCAATTCGGAAACTATTTTATTGAGATTAGTTTAATTGGTGTTGCATACAACAGGTAGGTAATTATATTTGCGGTATGCATTATCCTTCAAAAATACTTATTGCCAACCGTGGCGAAATTGCCATACGCGTTATAAATACCTGTAAAAAGCTGGGCATTGGCTCTGTGGCTGTTTTTTCTGATGCCGACCGTAATGCCTTATTTGCATCGCTGGCCGATGAGGCTGTGTACATTGGTGGCTACAACCCCGCGGAGAGTTATCTGGATTTGGGTAAGATAATAGAAGCGGCAAAGCTTACCGGGGCAGAAGCTATTCACCCCGGATATGGTTTTTTGAGCGAGAATGAAGATTTTGCCAGGTTGTGTGCAGATAACGGTATTGTGTTTATTGGCCCACATGCCGATGCTATTGAGGCGTTGGGTTCTAAAATAAGGGCAAAGGAAATTGTGTCGGGTAACGGGGTGCCTGTAATACCCGGTTATAAAGGCGAAGACCAAAGCGATGAGCGTTTGGCAAAAGAGGCGTTAGCTATTGGCTTCCCGGTTTTGTTAAAAGCATCTGCCGGTGGTGGTGGTAAGGGTATGCGTATTGTCCGCGAAGAAAGTCAGTTGGTTGATGCTATTGCTTCGGCAAAGCGTGAGTCGGCATCGGCATTTGGCGATGCTACCATGCTGATTGAAAAATATTTCGACTCGGCACGCCACGTAGAGTTTCAAATTTTTGGCGATAACCACGGCAACTACATTCACCTTTTTGAGCGCGAATGTTCTATACAACGCCGCTACCAAAAAATATTTGAAGAAAGCCCATCGCCTGTATTAACACCCGAGCTACGTGCTGAAATGGCCAAGGCTGCGGTTAATGCTGCTGCTGCTGTTAAATACAACAACGCGGG
>CAMBQF010000177.1 GCA_945869825.1 Chitinophaga pinensis
AATACCTCGTTTAGTTTTACACTATTGCCCGCCTGGCCAAGTATAGTCTCTAAAATAGCGGCTGATGAAATGTTATCTTCGGGATTGGCAAAGCGTTTTAAAAAGCTGATGAGCAAATTCACCGCCGGCGATTTTATCAGCAGCAGCGACTCATCAGACACAATATTAATGCCCTGTTCTGTTAAGTACTGGGCCAGCAAACTGCCGTAGGTGTTTTTACGGGTAAGTATGGCAATATCGCCCAGCTTGTAGCCTTCGGCCTGTAGGCTGCGGATAAGTTCTACCACCTTTTGGCAGTAAATATCGTCGTTGGTCAAATCATCGGCATCAACGGCAACGGTTTCGGGCAAAAACTCAAAGCGCACAAGGCCGCCGGTCTTCTTATCGTCAAACTCCTGCGCCTGCTTGTTGTATATATGTTGATAGTTCTCCAGCCTCCGCGAAGCAAACTCAAAAAAGGCATTGTTAAACTCAATAACCTCGCGCTTGCTGCGCCAGTTTTTAGAGAGGAACTCTTCTACAAATACGCCCGGGCTGGCCAGCATTTCGGCACGCTCAGCCACCAGTTCATTATTATCTTTATTGGCAATAGCAGGCAGGTTTACAAACTGCTCTACATCGCCGCCACGCCAACGGTAAATGGCCTGCTTGGCATCGCCCACCACCATATTGAAGTAGTTGATGCCCTTATCATCGCCTGATAATGAGTTGTGAATCAGCGGCAGCAGGTTTTGCCATTGCGTGGTTGATGTGTCCTGAAACTCATCAATCAAAAAGTATTTAAACTTCTCGCCCAGGCGCTCATAAACATAAGGCACAGGCTCGTTTTGTATCACAGAACCCAGCCTTTCATCAAACTCAGATATATGCACGGTGCCTGTTTCTACACGGTATTCGTCTATTATTTTTTGCAACTCGTTTAACAGCGCTAAAAGGAAGATGCTTTTGTTGAGCAGTGAGTAGTAGTTAAACCGTTCGTGGTCGGTATCTAACAACTTAATCGCCTGACGGAAGAGGGGTTCCAACTCATTAGCGGCATCGTTTATGGCGGCGGTGTAGTTGCTTTTTGCAGGGGCCCATTTGTTATTTTCTACCACATCAACCACGTTGCGCTTGCTGGGCATAAACTTATCTACCCGCCCTTGAGCCAGGTATATAAAGTACTTGCCAACGCCGGTTTTGCCGTAGGCAAAGGCATCGGTAGGTATGTCGTAATTCTCAATTATCTGCAATGCCTGCTTGCCAATACTTACCATCTCTGCCTTAAATCGGTTGATGAATGTTTCCAGCTTTTGGCGGGTTTCTAAAATATCGGCAATGGTAAGGCTGCGGAGTTTGCGGGCATTTATGCGGCCTTCGGTATCTAATAGCGTATAGGCAAAGGTTTTCAGGTCGTTTTCAATGCGCCAGCTTTTTTCATCGTCGGTGCGGCTTTCGGTAAACTCTACCAGGGCTTTGGTAAGCAGGGCATCGCTACCGGCGCGGCTTATCAGCTCGTCAATGGCATGGTCTAATAGTTTATCGGCATCCAACTCTACGTTAAAGGATAGTGGTATCCCTAAATCGAATGCAAAGGCACGTACTACGCGGTGTACAAAACTATCAATAGTGCTTATGGCAAAGTCTGAATAGTGGTGCAGTATAGCCTCGAATGTAGCTTTGGCGCGGGTGCGGAGGTCGGTTTCTGTTAAGCCTGTAGCTTCGGCAATATCAGCCACGTAGCCTGCATCGTAACCGGGTTCGTCTTTTTCTTTAGACAGTTTGGCTAATGATGATATAACCCGTTCCTTCATTTCGGCCGCGGCCTTGTTGGTAAAGGTAATAGCCAGTATATACTTAAAGGTGTATGGCGACGGCGTGTTTAGGGCAATCTTCAGGTACTCCTTAACCAAGGTGTACGTTTTGCCTGAACCGGCCGATGATTTGTAGACTACGAAGGGCATGTTTTGTTAATTCAAAATGCAGAATGCATAATTCATAATTGGTGAGTTGAACACATTTTGCATTTTGAATTGTGAATTATGCATTGGTTTTTATGTTATAACACGCCCTGCACAAAGGTTCGTAGCTTTCTGTCTGGCCAAGTACTACCAGTTCTTCTGATGCGGCTATGCGGTGCGAGTGGTTGGCCAATGCCCCACAGCCTACGCAAATGGCGTGTACCTTGGTAACATACTCGGCAATGGCCATAATTTGCGGCACGGGGCCAAAGGGTTTGCCCAGGTAGTCCATATCTAAGCCCGCCACAATTACGCGGATGCCATTGTTGGCAAGGGTGTTGCAAACATCTACCAGGTCCATACCGAAGAATTGGGCCTCATCAATGCCCACCACTTCAACCCCACCAACAATAGGTAAAATGGCTGTGGCTGATTCTACGGGTGTAGAGTGTATAGAATTACTATCGTGCGATACTACGTTGCTATCGTGATAGCGGGTATCTATTGCCGGCTTGTAAATTTCTACTTTTTGCTTGGCAAACTGGGCGCGGCGCATGCGGCGTATAAGCTCTTCTGTTTTACCACTGAACATAGAGCCGCAAACTACCTCTATAAAGCCTGTGGTGCGCTTTTTGTGGGGGTGTTCTTCTATAAACATCTGACTTTATAAAGAAAGTATTGTTAAAAACTTAGCAACATTAAGAAAAGTTATGCTGTTTAAGAGCATACTTTTATGCTGCCAAAAGTAAGGTTGATGCTAATAAGAAGCACCGCCTTTTGATAAATATTTAACATTATGAATATACAACAGGCAAAAGCAGAGGTTTCATCAGCTTTGGTGGAAGTAGCCGACCAGTTAGAAACCATTTTGAACCACAAGGCCAAAATTCCGCAGATAGAGATGGACCTTATCCTTTCTAACACGCAAAGGCTGTACAATTTTTTGTTGGTTTTAAACAAGCTAAACGCAACAGGTAAGGTTGATGGTCCCGGCCAAACAGAAACCCCTGCCGTGAAGCAAGAGGAGATAGCCAAAATTATCCATACCGAGGTTAGCAAGCTGCGCGAAGAATTGTTCCGCACGGTTACCAACCCTAATAAAGGTGGCAACGAGCGCCTTGAGCCTGTTACCGAGCCGGTAGTAGACCCATCGCCATTTACCCCGCCGCCAAGCCACAAGCCGCAAACGCAAACGGGCCCATCGCCAGAAAAGCTGGCGGCTATAAAACAAAACCCTTTTATTGGCAAAACCATTATGCCAAATGGTGTGGTGGAAGAAAAAGTTGCCGTTGCAACACCGGTAGAAGTAAAGCCACTGGAAGTGGAAGAGCCTGTATTGCCTGAGCATATTGCCGAGGTTGTAGCCCCTGCCCCTGTGGTAGAAGCTGCACCAGTGATAGTAGCAGCCCCTGTGGTTGAACAGCCGGTAATTAAATTTGAAGAGCCTGCGCCACAACCACAGCCTGATTTGACGAAAACGTTTGTTAACACCCCTGTGCAGCAACCTGTTGTTAATGTTCCAAGGCCGGGCGATGTAACTACCGATAACTCTTTGGCTAACCGTTTAAGGTCTAAGCCAATCACCAATATTAAATCTGCAATAGGTATTAACGATAAGTTTCAGTACCTGAACGACTTATTTAAGGGCAGCGTGCAAGACTATAATGAGTCGTTAGACGCGTTGAACAACTTTGCTAACCTGACTGATGCAGAGGCTCACTTTAACAATTTAAGGGTGAAATATGGCTGGGATATGGAAAATCCATCAGCAGCAGGCCTTTATGAATTGGTTGTGCGCAGGCACGTGAAATGATTTTTTATTAAGTAAAGGGAATAAAAAATTTTGTTTGCAAAACATTAAGTCTAATTTTGCAACAAATTATGTGTAGTGATACTTTAATTGTACAGACTCATAAATAATTTATAACGAACGCTAATATTATGAATAAAACAGTACTCAGAGCCTTACTGACACTATTTGGCGCTGTGCTCATTACGACACAGGCGTTGATAGCTATGCCAACAGCCCATGGTACCAATAGTGTACTAGGAGGGCAAGCCGGTGTTATTGGGGCGGCTAAAGCGGTAACATCTATTACCCAGGAACCTAACGGCAGCTTTACTATTGCATATGTAATAGTGGTAAGAAACTATGGAGTTAACACGTTGTACAACGTACAAGTGGTTGACGATTTGGATAATACATTTCCAAACCCGGCATCGTACACGGTAGTTGGCACACCGGTTGCTTCAGGTTCATTGTCAGTTAACGGCGCATTTAACGGAAGCCTGAACACTAACCTGTTAACAGCAGGAAGCAGCACACTTGCTGCCGGTGCGCAGGAAACCATTACCCTAACGGTTAATGTTAACACGCAAGGTTCAATAGGTACGTTTTTTAACACGGCTGTAGCCAGCGGTACCGATCAAAACGGCGGTGGCGCGGTTGCCGACTCATCTGACTGGGGTACAAACCCAGACCCTGATGGCGACCTAAACCCTAACGAAAGCGGTGAAAACACCCCAACCCCAACTCCACTTAGCGGCAACGCTATTACTACAGTTGGTGCGGCTAAAACAATTACCGATACATCTGTTGTAAACTGCGTTTACCGCATTACCTACCAGGTAATTGTGCGTAACCTTGGAACTGAAGGTTTGGTAAACGTTCAGGCTGTAGACAACTTAGACCTTACTTTCCCGGCGCCTGTTACTTACACGCTGGTAGGTGCTGTTACAGCTAACAACGGTTTAATTGCCAACGCAAACTTCAATGGAAGCGGCGACCAAAACCTTTTAGCTGC
>CAMBQF010000178.1 GCA_945869825.1 Chitinophaga pinensis
AGCAAGGGCTGTTGCTACAGCTGTAATGGTGAAAAATATCTTTTTTGTTTTCATAACTATAAATATTGTTTAGTAGAGTTGTGGTGGTATGACAATTACCAGCAACAAAGGTTTAACGTAAAGTTGAAAATAATGGTACCTATTACTTACCTAAAATGAGTTTGAGTGCTATAAGTAACAGAAACCCGCCGAATACCTTTTTTACAATGGCCTGATCTATAGATATGGCCACCTTTGAGCCGAAAAAGCTGCCGGCCATAAATGTAACCAGCATAACAAAAACGTAGGGCCACTGTATATTGCCCGATTTGTGGTAGGTCCACGCAGCCAGTGCAAACGATAGCGGTATTAAAAACAAAGCGGTCCTTGTGCCTTGTGCCTGTTGTTGGGTAAGGCCCAAAAACAAAACCAGGGCCGGCACTATAATAACCCCGCCGCCAACGCCTACAAGACCACTAATAAAACCCGCGCCAATGCCTATGGCCAGCAATATTAAAACCGTATTTGTGTCCATCTTTTTCATATTTAGCATCAAAGGTAGTATACTAAACTGTAATTTTGTGTTATGAATGTTACAATAGCCACAACAGCCGTTTTACCTTTAATGGAGCATTTTTATACCATTCAGGGCGAGGGTGCCAATACCGGGCAGGCTGCTTACTTTTTGCGCCTGGGCGGTTGCGATGTTGGCTGTGTGTGGTGCGATGTGAAAGAAAGCTGGGATGCTAATGCGCACCCTAAGGTTGCTATTGCCGATATGGTTAAGTGGATAAAAGACACCCCTGCACCCAATGTGGTTATTACCGGCGGCGAGCCTTTAATGCACAACCTTACCGCACTAACCGCGGAATTAAAAGTAGCGGGTTTGAAGGTGTGGATTGAAACATCGGGCTCATCGCCTATGAGTGGGCAGTTTGATTGGGTATGCGTATCGCCGAAGAAGTTTAAAGCCCCGTTGCCCGAAGTTGTTACCCAAGCCGACGAGCTTAAGATTGTGGTGTTTAACAAAAGCGACTTTGACTGGGCCCGCCAGCATGCTGAAATGGTTAAACCGGGCTGCAAGCTGTTTTTAGCGCCTGAATGGGGCAAGGAAAAAGAGATGCTGCCGCTGATAGTAGAGTATGTAAAGGCGCACCCGCAATGGCAAATATCATTGCAAACGCATAAGTATATGGCTATTCCTTAGTGGTATCTCTTGGCGTATTAATAATCTTTTCGATAAGTTCATACGAGTTGTCCCAATCTGCATTGTCAGGAGGATTAGCTTTTTTAACTTCAGGATAGACTTTACTTTCTCTTAGCAGTTTTAGAAAATCCATTATGATATAATATTCATTGTTAGATGCGCATTTATTTATCCACGGCAATGCAACATCTACTTTATTGTATTTTCCATTAGTTATTTCTTCGCAAATAAATACAATTGGGTGTAAGAAGCCACAACCGGGATTGTCGGATTTAATAGATAGAAAGTTCTTCTTATTTAGCATTGAAAAAAATGCAACACATTCTGTTGTGTCTATATATTCAGAGTTGTATGAAAATGTTGTTTGGTCTTCAACTTGAGAATATGTCAAAGTGTAATAACCATCTTCTTGCTTTTCTAATGTTATGGTAAAGGGCGATTCAAACGTCGGTTGTACCATCATTCTGAACCATTGCTTTTTATTCAGTTTTTTAGGATTAATTAATTCTTCATTGGCACGATAACAGGCTTCTGCAAGAAATTTACCATAGTTCTTTAAAGCAGATGAATCATAAGGATAATACAGTTTGAAAAAATCTTCAAACCTAAGGTGTTTGCCTTGTTCAAATTGTTCAGGGCCTTTTACTAATTCTTTAAAGAATTGTCTTTTCTCAGCTTCGGGCAATAAAGCATAGTGCAACCTAATGCTGTCGGCTTTTTGTTTGGCTTTTTCTTCGGGAGAAACAGTATTACAGCCCAATAGAATTAGAATAAGTAGTGATAAGCCTGTTGTTTCATTAAGGATTCAAACGGCTTATACTCCAAATGGTTCCTTCCAGGGTGTATAAAAACCTGTCGTGCAGGCGGCTTGGGCGGCCCTGCCAAAACTCTATGGCAGTTGGTATAATGCGGTAGCCACCCCAATGAGGCGGGCGGGGAATGGTTTGCCCCTCGTATTGTTTGGTTAACTGGGCGGTGCGTTCTTCCAGGGCTTCGCGGCTTTCCAGCACCTCGCTTTGATTAGACGCCCATGCGCCAATCTGACTTTCGCGCGGGCGGGTAGCAAAATACTCGTCGCTGGCTGCGGCTTCCAGTTTTTCTATAATGCCCTCTACACGCACCTGGCGCTGTAGTTGCTGCCAAAAAAAGTTGGCGCATACGTTGGGGTTAATATCAATATTATGCCCCTTGCGGCTGTTGTAGTTGGTAAAAAAGCTAAACCCACCGGCAGTGGCGTTGCGCAACAGCACAATGCGCGATGTGGGTTTGCCATAAGCACCCACAGAAGAAAAGGTAAAAGCATGCGGCTCGGGCACGTTTGCCTCAACAGCCTCATCAAACCAATATTCAAACTGGATGATAGGGTCGGGGTTAAGGTCTTTTATATCTAAGGTGTCTTTATCGTAATCTATACGCAGGGCTTCAACTTTGTCTTTCATGCTATAACTAATTAGTATTACAAAAGTAAGGCAGTTTATGGTTTTATAATATGATTTTACGCATGTTGATAAATTGGGTTTTAGCCATGGGTATTAGTGCATTTGCGGGGCAGGCTGTGGTGTTAACCCCCCCCATTAGTCAGTTATTTCTTATTATTGCACTTTTGTTATTATATGGCAGAACAATATTATGTAGTAGTTAACCCACTTTCGGGCGGGGGGCGCAGCCAAAAGTTATGGCCGCAGATAAAGCAACGCCTGAACAATGAGACGTTTAACTACGAGGTAAAGTTTACCGAATATGCCTTCCATGCTTACAACATTGTTGCTGATGCTATTGGCAAGGGCTTTAGGAATATACTGGTAGTGGGTGGCGATGGGTCGCTAAACGAGGTGGCAAATGCTATTATGGATCAAACGGTTTGCCCCGTTAGTGATATTAAGCTGGGCCTTATATCGGTAGGTACGGGAAACGACTGGGGTAAAACAACCCAGGTGCCGGCCGACTTTAACAAGTGTATAGATATTATAAAGCAGGGCAAGGTCTTTACCCAGGATGTGGGAAAGGTGTTTTACCGCGATAATGGGGCCGAAAAGCACCGTTACTTTGTAAACATTGCCGGCTTTGCCTACGATGCCTATGTTACTGAAAATACTACCGAGGCTAAAAACAAAGGGGCGTTGGGTGTATTGTATTACCAATGGGGTATTTTTAAGTGCCTTTTTTCTTACAACAACACGCATATCCACATAGCATCAGAAAAAGGGATGTTGATTGATGAAGAGGTTTTTAATGGTACGGTGGGTATTTGCCGTTACAACGGCGGCGGTATGCGCCCTAACCCTAATGCTATACCTGATGATGGTTTGTTTGATATTACCACCATTAGTAAAATACCCCGCATAAAGGTGATGCTAAACGTGGGGCTATTGTATAAAGGCACTATAAATAAGTTGAAAGAGGCAAATCTTTTTACGGCCGAAAGCGTTACCATAGAGTCGGCGCCGGGTGTAAAGATTGAGACAGATGGTGAGGTGCTGGGCACTACACCGTTTAGGTTTGAAATGAAAAAGAGGGCGCTGAATGTTTTCTCGCCGATGGTGAATAGCAATTAAAGAATTAAAAAGATAAAAAAGCTAAAGAATGGTTTTGCTTTGTTTGTAAGCCGGTATAATTTGCTGGCAACCGGCAACTGGCAACCGTCAACTAAAAAAGAATGTTTGGCAAAAAGAGCATACGTTGGTTTAAGATATTTTCGTCGGTAGAAAAGGCGGCCGATGTGCTGCCGTTGAATAAGCCGGTGAAGGTGGAGATGGACGGGGAAATAGTTTGCATGGTGCGCACACCAAAGGGCTATTTTGCTTTTGAAGAGTTTTGCCCCCACGCCAAAGCCCCGTTGATAGATGGTTGGGCCGATGAGCATAACTGCTTTATATGCCCCTACCACCGTTATAAATTTGATTTAGAAACGGGCTTTGAAAAAACCTGCGGCGGCAGCGCGCTTAAGCGCTACCCCACAGAAGTGAGGGCCGATGGGTTGTTTGTTGGTAAAGAGAGTAAAGGATGGTTTTAGTATGTTGAAACTTAGCTATTCGAGTTCGAAAAGAAGGCTTTGGGGCTTTTTTATATTACTGTTTCCGCTGTATGCAATGTATGGCTTTGTGTTTTTAGATTTAATAATTAGAAATTACTTTGGCCGTAAACTACATTATACAACAACCGGCATTGTGTTTTTTATAATTATTTCACTTGTTGTAACTGCACTTAGTTACTGGTATAATTATAGGTACTATTACGATTTTTTACTTGATAGAAAAAATAAAAAAATAGTATTAAGCAGGGGAAACATTAAAAAGATTTATAATATTGATGACATAAAAATAAAGGCAATGCTAAACCACACCCTGGTGAGGAACTGGGCTATAGCATTATACGTTAATAAAGATAAATACAT
>CAMBQF010000179.1 GCA_945869825.1 Chitinophaga pinensis
CCAACGGGTGAGATGCGCCGTTTGCGTCGCGAGATGCAGATCATATTTCAGGATCCGTATTCATCGCTAAACCCAAGGCTTACCATAGGCCACGCCATTAGCGAGCCCATGCTGGTTCATAAGCTATGCGATAGCAAAGCTGCTAAAGCCCGCACCATAGATTTATTAGAGAAAGTGGGCCTAAAGGCTGAACACTATAACCGTTACCCGCACCAGTTTTCCGGAGGGCAACGCCAGCGGGTGTGTATAGCCCGTGCCCTGGCGCTCAACCCTAAATTTATAGTGTGCGATGAATCTGTATCGGCACTGGATGTATCGGTACAGGCGCAGGTGCTTAACCTGCTCAACGACCTTAAAAAAGACTTTGGCTTTACCTACATATTTATTACACACGATATGAGTGTGGTCCGCTTTATGGCCGACCGTATAATGGTAATGAACAAAGGCAAAATAGAAGAGCTGGGTTTTACGGCTGATGTATTTGCCAAGCCCCAAAGCCAGTACACGCAAAAGCTGATTGATGCGATACCGGGGGTAGGTGTCTGAACCGCAGATTAAAAGTGATTAGTGGATTTAAAGATTACCCTCTTAATTTTCCAATAGCTTCCTTTAACAACTCAACCGTTCTTTGAATTTCTTCTTCAGTAGTATACCTGCCAATACTAAGCCGGAGGGAAGAATAGGCTTGTTCCTCGGTTAGGCCCATAGCCAGTAGAACATGGCTGGGCTGGGGCAGGGCAGATGTACAGGCAGAGCCGGTAGCCATTGCCAGTTGCGGCACACGGGTTATCAGCTTCTCCGATTTAATGCCCTCTATGAGTATGTTAAGGGTATTGGGCAAACGGTTTTTGGTATCGCCGTTAATTGAGATACCACCTATTGATAAAAGTTCTTTCTCAAGTTTGTTTCTTAGCAGTTCACAGTTGTCGGTTCCCGGTTCCCTGCTAATTTCCGCAGCCATACCTAAGCCGACTATGCCCGGAACGTTAAGCGTACCTGAGCGAAGTCCGTTTTCGTGCCCGCCACCGTCTATCTGGGGTATTAGCGTTACCCGTGGGTTTTTACGGCGCACATAAATAGCGCCTACTCCCTTAGGTCCGTAGAGCTTATGTGCTGACAGTACCAGCACATGGATGTTATCCCTTATAACATCAACCGGCACTTTGCCAACTGCCTGGGTAGCATCGCATATATATATCAGGTTATGGTCGGCGGCAATTTGTCCAATTTCGGTTACAGGGTGCAAAACGCCCGTTTCGTTATTGGCATACATAAGGCAAATACCTATGGTTGTTGGTTTTATAGCCTCTTTTAGTTCGGATAAATTTATCCCTCCGTTAGCACCAACACTCAGATAGGTAATTTCCGCGCCTTGCTTCTCCAGCTTTGCACATACATCTAAAACAGCCTTATGCTCTGTTTTACAGGTAATTATATGGTTGCCCTTTTGCTTATACGCTTCGGCTAGGCCTTTCAAGACCAGGTTCAGCCCCTCTGTACTTCCCGATGTAAAATAGATTTCCTGCGATGTAGCGTTTACAAGGCTTGCCAACTGCTCACGTGCTGTTTTTACGGCATCAGTAGCTTGCCAACCAAAGTTGTGGCTGTTGCTGGCCGCATTACCAAACTTATGAGTAAAATAAGGAAGCATAACCTCTAAAACCATTGGTTCTACAGGCGTTGTAGCGTTATAGTCGAGATATATAGCGGCTTTTGTACTCATTTACCTTGCAAAGGTAGGCATAGTTAGCATACCAATAGCATGTCATATTTCTTGTAGTGTATCAGGTGTTTTTGTAAATATCTTATTATCAATGCTTTGATATAAATTGTTAACTTCTGTGCTCATAACTCAATGTTATAACTTGCGTGAGTCAAAAATTCTTCGTAATTTGCTAAGAATTATAAACAAATCGCGCCCAATTGATTTGCGGATGAAGAAACATTTACTAACAGGATTTTTTGTAGCGGCCAGCGCTGGTTTGCTTGTTTATACTGCCTTTTACAACAAGGGTGTAAACGGTGGCGTAGCAGTTAAGCACCAGAGCAAGCAGGACTATAAAAGCTTTGTCCCAACGGCTAAAAGTAACCAGTACGAGGTTTTTAGCAAATTGTTTAAAAGCAACACCGAAGAGGCAGTTGTAGACAATACACAAGTAGTATTAGATAACATAGTTGGTACCAATACACAAGGTGTTACCACGGCTGCATTGCCTTTCACCATGTTGTCTGAGCCTTTAGCATTGGCTAAAATCGGCTTTGCTGAATACACTTTATCAGCCGGTGCAGCGCAAACCATTATCAATCCACAAACAGGCACCAGCCTTAACATAAAAGCTAACTCATTTATTAATGAGTATGGCGAATTAGCCGAAGGCAACATAAAGCTGTTTATGCGCGAGATGCATTCTGCACCTGAATACTTTATGCGCGGTGTACCTATGAATGGCTTTGAAAGCGCAGGTATGCTTGAGCTTAAAGCATTTGATGCTGAAGGTAACACCCTACAGCTAAACAGCGAAAAACCTGTTGATGTATTAATGGCTTCTACTATTACCGGAGGAAACTACTCTGTTTATACCTTAGATGAGTCTACCAAAAGCTGGAGGTTGAAAAACGCAGGCCTTAAACATTTAACCCCACAAACAGGTGCTAAAAAGAAAAACCAGGATTTTGATACCAATATATCACTGGCTCCTGTAAAAAAGGGTATCCATATTTTTAAACAAGAACTTCGTTTTAAAACATACCTAAACTATCGTGCGTACCCTGAAATGGAGGCGTACAATAATGTAGAATGGGTGTACACTGGCAAAAACGCTAAGGTAATCAGCTTAGGGTTAATGAAAGACCGCACTAATCCATTCGGTTCTCGCCGTAAGGGTAAAGGTCTTTTATTCAACTACTGGACTGATGTTAAATTACAGAAAGATAATTCAGGCCAACTGCACATGATATTTACCAATGGTGCGGAGGTTGTTGATATTACCGTTAAACCTGAGCATATTTACGGTAACCCTATTAATGCCGATGCTATGTACGACGAATACACTGCTATGGCAGGTAAAAAAGTTAAGCAGATAGTTGGCGATGTTGTTGAAGAAGCACTAGAAACTTTTGACCCTACAACTCTTCCACATGGTTATACTTCGTTAAGTAGCTTTACTATTGATGAGTTAGGCTTATACGGTTTAAATCAAACACTTACTTATAATCAAACTGCTAATCTTTCAGTGATTTTTACTGATGAGAATAACAACACCGTAGCGCCAACCGTTTTCTATCAATACGATAGGGCATTGAATACCTACCAAGTAGTTAGCGCTGCCGATATATTTAAAGTTGGCTACAACAATAGCAATACCAACATACTGTTTGCCGTTACAGGTTCTCACGAGGTTGCTGTGTTAGATACCAAGTCTTTTGACGAGATGCTGGTTAAATCTACCTTAGGCTACAAGCTTTTAGCTAAGCTAACCCGCCGCAACATCCAGTCAGTTGATGATGTTGTTGCCCTTTTCAATAGCTAATACTTACAAAGAATATATTCTTAAAGTCCCGCTTATGGTGGGACTTTTTGTTTAAGGCATTTTCCTATCTTCGCCCAATAACACTGCGCTTTGTTTATACTTCTTCCGGCGGCCTATGCGGCCTTAGGTATATTTTTAATTTATAAGCTCCGCTTTTTTCAGGTGGCAGGCATCAGCCGTCGTTTCTTATCGGGTGTGTTTTTGTTAAAGATACTGGCAGGCACCGCCTTGGTAGCTATATATACTTATTATTATACCGAGCGTTCAACAGCTGATGTGTTTAAGTATTTTGACGACAGCGAGGTAATGTTCAACGCCCTGCGGCACCATCCGTCCGACTATTTCCAAATGCTCTTTGGCATCAATAATGACTCTCCCCATTTCGACCAGTACTACAACCAAATGAACAACTGGTACAGGGTGTACGAGAGTAACCTCTATA
>CAMBQF010000180.1 GCA_945869825.1 Chitinophaga pinensis
ACCTACCAGGTGCAGTTTACCAATAACACCTATTACGAATGGGCCATAACATCAAGCAACACATCAATAGTAGACACATCAAACAACGTTATAACCCTTGTATTTGATACCGTTGGCACAGGGCAGTTTAATGTACTGGTGGTTAACCCATGCGGGCAGGATAACGGCAATAAAAACGTACTAATAAAACCATTGCCACCGGCTAATATTGGCGCAGATACTACCATTTGCGACGGCAGCACCATAACGCTGAGTACGACGCCGGTGAATAACGGTACCTACCAATGGGGCGTAGTGGGCGCACAAAGTATTGGCGGAGGGCAGAACAAGGATGTAAGTCCTAACGATACTACTACCTATTATGTGAAAGTAACAGTGCAGCCGGGCTGTGTGAGTTATGACACGCTTACGGTGTTTGTAGAGTACCCTGTATTGACCTACGACACGGTGACTGTTTGCCTTGATGAAACCGCCACACTGGTTGCCGATACTGGGCAGAGCTACAGCTATGTTTGGAGCAGCGGCGAAACAACGCAAAGTGTAACTAAAACGGAGGCCGGTGATTATTATGTTGACATAAGCGTGCCGGGTGAAATTTGCCTCAAAACACAGAACTTCCATT
The DNA here is from genome assembly GCA_945869825.1 of Chitinophaga pinensis. Lineage (GTDB taxonomy): Bacteria > Bacteroidota > Bacteroidia > CAMBQF01 > CAMBQF01 > CAMBQF01. The sequence goes on from CAMBQF010000180.1 coordinate 623, forward strand.
TGGTAGTTGATACCTGCTATGTGCCACTAACATTGCCTAATGTGTTTACGCCTGATGGCGATGGTATTAACGACTACTGGCAGCCTTTTGTAATTGGCAACTTTGATGAGTTTGAGATATTGGTATATAACCGCTGGGGAACGATGGTGTATACTACCGATGACCCGGCCTTTATGTGGGATGGTAAGAACACGGGCGGTAACCTTGTTAGCGATGGTGTTTACTACTACATAGCCAAAACCAAATACGAGGATAAACTGCAAGACTTTAGCGGTACTGTAACAGTGCTGGGAGGGAAGTAATTGTGGCCTCACTAAAAGATAAAACTGATTAAAGAAAAGTCTCTTCTGAACTAAGTAAGGAGAGATTTTCTTTTTATGACTTACCTAAAATAGTAAAGCCCCATCAAAAAGAAAGGGCTTCACTACTGCTTAATCGAGATATTTACTGTGGTACTATTTTAATTCTAATCAGCTAACTAAAAGCGTTGTGCGCTTATTGTTGTACAAGTTTACTTTAAAAATGGGCGGAGGGGTAAAAGTTTTAGATAGTTGGTATATTTTGCCCGATGGTTGGTATACTTTAGCCGATATTTGGCAATATTACAAAAGGTATTGTACTATAAATTAACCATATACGAAAAAATGGGCAAACGGACTGGTTTGGGCAAGGCGATTATATCTATTTAAAAGGCGGTTCGGGTTGTGTTATCATTTCTGATACCATTTTAACAGCCTGCGCAGAGAAAAGATTTGATTTTTAGAAAGGCGGCAAAAGCTAATGAAGGGTAGCTTGATTTAAAATGGTACAATAATTGTATTTTTGACAAAAAACCGAGGGAATCCGAAAATCGTTAAGAGTAGGAACAATACATTATATAAAAATCAAGATGAAAAAAATTACATTAAGCTTATTTGCAATTATTGCAAGCGTATCGATGTACGCACAAACGTATGAGTACAAAGTGGTAACTATAGTAGAGTCTATTGTACCAATGGGTTTGGGCCGCTCAAGGATTATTGAAAACAAAGAAAACCTTGACCTTACCAAATTTACTACAACTCGTACAGGTGGTAAAGATTCTAAACAAGGCGACGTAGACCGCGGCGACCTTAAAATTGACAATTTTGACGAAACGAAACTGTTAAACTTTTTTAGCGGTGTAGGTATCAACTTCCAAAACATTGCCTCTAACGACGCTTTGATTACCTCTAAAATCAACTTACTTGCTTCTCAAGGTTGGGATCTGGTATTTATGACCAGCGGTGTAGAGAGCGATGCAGGTAAAGAAGATGGTCAGGGCATTTACATTACACGCCTTACCTTTAAGAAAGCTAAATAGATCTTTTAGAGATTTATTTACTGTGTTGAGAACAATGGCGGGGCGTTGCTCCGCCATTTGTTTTTATATATACTCGCCTGTATAGCTATTCTTGCACTTTTTCAAATCTTCGGGGGTACCTTCAAATATTAAGTGGCCACCTTTGTCACCGCCCTCGGCACCAAGGTCTATAACCCAATCGGCACAACGGATAACATCGGTGTTATGCTCGATAACAATAATGGAATGGCCTTGGGCGATTAACGCATCAAACGACTTTAGCAGCTTATTAATATCGTGGAAGTGAAGGCCCGTGGTAGGCTCATCAAAAATAAACAGGATATTACCCGCCGTAGAACCTTTGGTAAGGAACGATGCCAGCTTGATACGTTGTGCCTCGCCTCCCGAAAGTGTGCTGCTTGACTGCCCTAAGTGGATATAGCCCAAGCCAACATCGGCAAGGCATTTTAGTTTGCCTACCAAGCGGTTTTCGGGGGTGGTTAGTTTTTTACTGCTGCCGAAGAATTCAATGGCTTCATCAACCGTAAGTTCTAATACCTCGTATATATTTTTGCCATTGTAATTTACTTCCAGCACCTCATCTTTAAAACGCTTGCCTTTGCAGGCTTCGCATTCCAGGCGGATGTCGGCCATAAACTGCATTTCAATTTTCACTTCGCCATCGCCCTCGCATACTTCGCAACGACCACCTTCTACGTTGAAAGAGAAGGTAGATGTTTTGTATGCACGCTGTTTGGCTAACTGCTGCGAAGCGAAAAGTTCGCGGATATCGTCGTAGGCTTTTATGTAAGTAACGGGGTTAGAGCGCGACGATTTACCAATGGGGTTTTGATCGACAAACTCTATTGCTGACAGGGAACTTACGTTGCCCTCCAGCTTATCAAACTTTCCGGTAAGCTCGCCGTAGCCACCGTGCAGCTTTTTAAGCGCGGGGTAAAGTACTTTTTTAATAAGCGATGATTTGCCCGAGCCGCTAACACCTGTAACAACGGTAAACACACCTAATGGAAATTTAACATCGATGTTCTTCAGGTTATTTTCGCGTGCGCCTTTTATAGTAACATAGTTGCGCCACTTGCGGCGGTTTTCAGGCGCTTCAATTTTAAGTTTGCCTGTTAAATATTTGGTGGTGATGGTGTCTGCCTTTTTCAGTTCGCTTTGGTTGCCCTGAAAGATAACGTTACCGCCTTTAACACCGGCTTCGGGGCCAATATCAATCAGCTCATCAGCCGATAGCATAATCTCCCTGTCGTGCTCAACAATAATAACGGTATTGCCTACATCACGCAGTGTTTTAAGTACGCCTATCAACCGCTCGGTATCGCGGGGGTGCAGACCAATACTTGGCTCATCTAAAATATACATAGAGCCCACCAGGCTGCTGCCTAAAGATTTTGCCAGGTTGATACGCTGGCTCTCTCCACCCGACAGGGTAGACGATAAACGGTTAAGGGTTAAATACCCCAAACCAACATCGCATAAAAACTGCAGGCGGTTTATAATCTCAACCAACAAGCGCTTGCCTACTACGGCATCGTGCTCGTTTAGTTTAATAGTTTTGAAATGCGCAAGGCATTTTTCAACCGGCAATAATACTATTTGCTGTATTGACTGCTTGGCTACTTTTACATAACCGGCATCTTTACGCAGGCGTGTACCAAGGCAATCGGGGCAACCGGTTTTACCGCGGTAGCGCGACAGCATAACACGGTATTGAATTTTATAGGCCTGCTCTTCCAGCTCTTTAAAAAAGTCGTTAAGGCCGGTAAAGTGCTTGTTGCCCTCCCACAATAAATTCTGTTGCTCTTCGGTAAGGTCAACGTATGGGCGGTGTACTGGGAAATCGAACTTAAGGGTAGCTTTTAAAAACTTGTCTTTGTAGGCACTCATTTTATCGCCTTTCCAGGGAGCAATGGCCCCCTCGTAAACCGACAGGCCCTTATCAGGAATAACCAAGTCAGGGTCGAGGCCAATAACAGAGCCGAAGCC
>CAMBQF010000181.1 GCA_945869825.1 Chitinophaga pinensis
TGTTGAGAAAGGCGCTTACCCTTGGCCTTAAAGCCTTTTACGGCAATAAACTCAGCTACATCAACCTCCTCATTATCGCGCTCTTTGCCTTTTTCTTTAGCAAACTTAAGCTCCAAACGTGGGAAGGTATCAGTCTGTACCAATATCAATTGCGAACCCTCTGCCTCTGCTATAAACGACATGCGTTTTTCGGTAGGCTCAGGCAAGAAACGTTTTACATAAGTATACCCGTCTTCGGCATCGTAATACACAGCCGAAATGACACGCTTAGGATTGAATTTTTCAATAATCAGCAAATCATCATCGTAGTGGTTTGTAAGATCAAAGTTGGTGAAGTAATATTCCCCGTCTTTGTTTACAATGAAGATTTTATCATCGGCAGCAAAAGAGCCCAGTAAGCGGCCACGCCCTTCGGCATTCAGTCGCCACACAGTATCGTCAAACCATATCTGGCGGGCAGATAGGGTTGATGTGCCTGCTTCTTTCTGTTCAATTTTCTTCACCGCATAGCGGGTAAGTATATTACCTAAGGCGCTGCGCCCTTTAATAGCCAGGGTAGAAAAATCGAACTGGAAGGCCAGCTTTTTAATTTTCGCTACAGGCTTGTGGGTAACGGTAATAACCTCGGCCTCGCCATTAGGGTTGGCAGTAAAATAAAGTATCTGGCTGCCCTTGGTACCTTTGGTAAGGTCATACTCTTTATCGCGGGTGATACCTGTAACAGCAAAGCGCTTAACCATAATAAACCCTTTAGGCCCATCGGCATAAATCATGTTGTAAATGGTCCGCTCATCGTTCTTTTTAAAAACGCCAATATGCAATATATCTTTACCAACAAAGGTTTTGTCTGTAATTTTGGTAACCAGCATGGTACCATCTTTCCTGAAAACAATTATATCGTCAATATCAGAACAGTCGCTTACAAACTCGTCCTTCTTTAAGCCATAGCCCGCAAACCCCTCTTCGCGGTTTACGTAAAGTTTTACGTTGTTAACCACCACCTGCGATACATCAATCGTATCAAAATGGCGAAGTTCGGTTTTACGTTCGCGGCCTTTGCCGTATTTCTTTTTCAGGTTTTTAAAGTACTCAATGGCGTATTCAACAAGGGTATCAAGGTTCTGCTGAACAGCCTTAATCTCGTCTTCCAGGTTTTTAATTGCCTCATCGGCCTTAAAGCTGTCAAACTTAGAAATACGTTTAATCCGTATCTCCGTCAGGCGAACAATATCATCGGTAGTAATGGCGCGCTTAAACAGCTTTTTGTATTTAGCTAAGCCTTTATCAATAGCCTGCAAAACGCCCTCCCATGTTGTCTCTTCCTCAATATCGCGGTAAATACGCTTCTCAATAAATATCTTTTCTAACGATGAAAAGTGCCAGGCCTCTTCCAGCTCACCCATGCGAATTTCCAGCTCACGCTTAAGCAGCTGAACCGTATTGTCAGTAGATATCTTAAGAATCTCCGTAGCGCCAATAAAGCGTGGCCTATCGTTTTCAATAACGCAGGTATTGGGCGATATGCTTAATTCGCAATCGGTAGTGGCATACAGCGCATCAATGGTCTTGTCGGGCGATATACCCGCTGCCAGATGCACCAATATCTCTACAAACTCAGCCGTGTTATCTTCAACCTTACGTATTTTAATTTTGCCTTTATCGTTAGCATTTAAAATACTCTCAATAAGGCTGCCGGTATTGGTACCAAAGGGAATATCCTGTATTACCAGGGTATTTTTATCGTGCTTGGATATTTTGGCCCTTACACGTACTTTACCTCCGCGGTAACCGTCGTTATACTTGCTAACATCGGCCATACCTCCCGTGGGGAAGTCGGGGTACAATTCTATTTTCTTTCCACGCAAAATGTCGATTGAGGCATCTATCAACTCATTAAAGTTGTGTGGCAATATTTTACAAGCCAAACCAACCGCAATACCCTCAACACCCTGTGCTAACAGCAACGGGAATTTTACGGGCAGTGTTTCGGGCTCTTTATTACGTCCATCGTAGCTGCTAAGCCACTTGGTAGTCTTAGGGTTAAATACAACCTCGTTTGCAAATTTCGACAGGCGGGCCTCAATGTAACGGGGCGCCGCGGCACGGTCGCCGGTAAAAATGTTACCCCAGTTACCCTGGCAATCAATCAATAAATCTTTCTGGCCTATCTGCACCAGGGCATCGCCAATAGAGGCGTCGCCGTGGGGGTGGTACTTCATGGTATGGCCAATAATGTTGGCTACCTTGTTGTAGCGGCCATCGTCCAAATCCCACATAGAGTGCAAAATACGGCGCTGAACGGGTTTTAGCCCGTCTTCAATATACGGCACTGCCCGCTCCAGGATAACGTATGAAGCGTATTCGAGGAACCAATTCTCGTACAACCCCGATAGTTGGGTTATTTTAGAGCCGGTATCGCCCTCTGCACCCTCTTCGTTGTCGTGGTTATCGGGTAATTCAGTATCTGAGACTATTTTCTTTGCCATTTTGCGGGGGCAAATGTAATGAATTAGGGGCTTATCTAAAATCGGAAAGTTAAAAGTTGAAAACTAAAAATGGAAAAACAGGCACGTCTTGCCATTTGAACCCCTTTCACTACTTTTGCTGAACTAAAGCCCCAAAGTAGGGATACCTTGCGGGCATAATTTGGATTAGGATATTATGGCAAAAACAAAATTCAGTAAGGAGACCTACCTGATGTGGTATGAGCAAATGCTGCTTATGCGCAAGTTTGAAGAAAGGGCAGGGCAACTATACATTCAGCAAAAAATACGTGGCTTTTGCCACCTTTATATTGGCCAGGAAGCTATTGCTGCCGGCGCTATGAGTACCATTAAGGCCGACGATAACATTATTACCGCCTACCGCGACCACGTTCACCCGTTCATTAAAGGTGTTGAGCCTAAATATGTTATGGCTGAACTGTACGGTAAGTTTACCGGTGTTTCTAAAGGCAAAGGCGGCTCTATGCACATGTTTAGCCAGCCCCACCGCGTATTTGGCGGCCACGGCATTGTTGGTGGTCAAATTCCGTTAGGCGCGGGCATTGCCTTTGCCGAAAAGTATAAAGGTACCAACAACGTTACCCTTTGCTACATGGGCGATGGCGCTGTGCGCCAGGGTGCTTTGCACGAGGCGTTTAACATGGCTATGCTATGGAAGCTTCCGGTGGTATTTATTATTGAGAACAACAACTACGCCATGGGTACATCGGTAGAGCGCACCAGCAACGTGGTTGAGCTATACACACTGGGCGAAAGTTATGACATGCCCGCAGCTCCGGTTGATGCCATGAGCGTGGAAGCGGTGCATGATGCGATGGAAATTGCCGTAGCGCATTGCCGCGACGGTAAAGGCCCTTACCTGTTAGAAATGAAAACCTACCGCTACCGTGGCCACAGTATGAGCGACCCTGCTAAATACCGTACCAAGGAAGAGGTGGAGGAATATAAATCGCAAGACCCTATACAGCGAGTGTTGACGACCCTGCTGGAGAAAAAATACGCTACCGAAGCGCAGATAGAAACTATTAACGATAAGGTAAATCTGATAGTTGATGAATCGGTTACATTTTCGGAGGAATCACCATTCCCCGATGCTTCAGAACTTTACAAAGACGTTTACGCACAAGAAGATTATCCGTTTATAAGGGAGTAACAGCCCCTCCTAACCTCCCCAAGGGGAGGGCTAAATAAAGAGATTATGGCAGAGATAGTAAAAATGCCCAAGCTTAGCGATACCATGACCGAAGGGGTGGTATCTAAATGGCACAAAAACGTTGGCGACACGGTTAAAAACGGCGACTTATTAGCCGAGATTGAAACCGACAAGGCCACTATGGAATTTGAATCGTTTCA
>CAMBQF010000182.1 GCA_945869825.1 Chitinophaga pinensis
CATACACTACAGTATGGAATACAGGTGCTGTTACTGAAGATTTGGTAAACCTTGGCGCAGATACCTATACCGTTACTGTTACCGATGCTAACGGCTGCGTGGTAACCCAAACAGGCACTGTGGTTCAGGGGCCTGATTTTCCTATAACAATAACCCAGTCAAATGGTGTATTAACAGCCTCTACCGCCCCAAATTACCAGTGGTATAAAGATGGTGTAGTAATACCTAACGCAACAAGCCAAACATATACACCAACACAACCCGGAACATACTTTGTAACCACATCGGTAGGGGCGTGTAAGTACGCTTCAAACCTAATCACTATAGTATCGGTTACAGAGGATACAAACTTTGCCAACATCAACGTATTCCCTAACCCTGCCAGCGATAATATTACCATTAAAGTTGACCTGCTAACCCCACAAAAAGTGGTGCTTAGCTTAGTTGACGTATTGGGCCGCCGTATAATGCAAACTGCCTATGGCAACAAGGCCAGCTCTTACCAGTTCAATATATCGGTAAAAGACTTAAGCCAGGGCATGTATTTCTTAAACATCAATACCGATAATGAAACCAAATCGGTTAAAGTGATAGTGGGGAACTAATGATAAATGAAAAACGATAAATGAAAAATAAAAGGCCTCACAGAAATGTGGGGCTTTATTATTTAAACTCTCCCGCGACACAGGATTGTTTTCCTGCACATAACCAACAAGATGGTCGCACCCCTCTCTTAATACTAAGCGAGGGGTTGAGAAACTGTATTTTTTAAATGAAACTGAATTTTCTCCAAAACCTGTTGAACATTAGATAGTTTTTCATTTTTAATCCGCAATACTGTTAATCCTTTATCTTTTAATATTTGTTCCCTGTACAAGTCGTACTCTTGTTTGAAATCATGAACTTTGCCATCAACTTCAATCACCAAGGCTGCTTTAGCACAATAAAAATCAGCTACGAAGAATAATATTTCCTTGTCTATATTTCCATAGATAATAGGATGTTGCCTAAAGAATTTGAGATCATCAACAGATTTACGCCTCAATTCTTGCCATAGAATATCCTCTTCTGTAGTTTGCCTTTTCCTCATCTCCTTTAAAAGTTCGGTTATCTTTTTTCGGCTTTTCATTGCTACAAATATATAGCATTGTAACACTCCCCTCTCTTAGCATTAAGAGAGGGGTCGGGGGAGAGTTTAAAAACAAAAACCCCGCCAATTTCTCAGCAGGGTCTATATTATTTTCTGTACGCTACACGCTTAACGCTGCACGCTACTAAGCTTCCGCTCCTACGCCTTCCTTCAGTTTCTCAGCATTTTCAGCAACAGCAAGCGCATCAATCACCTCGCGCACGTCGCCATCCATAAAAACAGGTAAGTTGTGCGTGCTCCAGCCAATACGGTGGTCAGTAACACGGCTTTGGGCGTAGTTGTAAGTACGGATTTTAGCCGAACGGTCGCCGGTAGAAACCATTGTCTTACGTTTCTTGCTCATCTCCTCGTTACGCTTAGCCAATTCCATTTCGTAAATGCGAGAACGTAATACCTTCATGGCCTTCTCCGCGTTTTTCAGCTGCGATTTCTCGTCCTGGCAAGATACTACAATGCCTGTAGGTATGTGGGTTAAACGCACCGCCGAGTAGGTGGTGTTAACCGACTGTCCGCCGGGGCCCGATGAGCAGAATAAATCCTTACGCACATCGTTGGCATTTACTACCACATCAAATTCTTCAGCCTCGGGCAATACAATAACCGTAGCAGCCGATGTATGAACACGGCCTTGCGTTTCCGTTTCGGGCACACGCTGCACACGGTGTACACCGCTTTCAAATTTTAATATACCGTAAGCGCCATCGCCCATTACGTTAAAAATAACCTCTTTATATCCACCCGATGATCCGTCGGTATGGTCAACCAGCTCCACTTTCCAGCCTTCGCGTTCGCAAAAGCGGGTATACATGCGGTAAAGGTCGCCGGCAAAAATACCTGCCTCGTCGCCACCTGTACCTGCACGCACCTCCACAATGGCGTTTTTGGCATCTTCAGGCTCTTTAGGTATCAGCAATACCTTCATTTCCTCCTCCAGCCTGCTAAACTCCTGTGTTAAGTCGTCCAGCTCCATTTTGGCCATCTCGCGCATCTCGGGGTCTTTCTCCGTAGCTAAAACCTGTTTAGAGTATTCAAGGTTGTCGTACACGTTTTTGTAAATATGGTACGCGTCAACAATTGTTTTAAGGTCCTTATATTCTTTATTAAGCTGCGCAAAACGCTTCATATCAGCCATTGCCTCGGGTTGAGACAACAGTACCTCTACGTCCTGCCAACGTTTCTTAATAGCTTCTAACTTATCTAACATTATACTAAATTTTGTGCAAAGATAGCAAATTAGGGGATAGGGTGTAGGGGATAGGGTGCTGCATGTTTTAGGTGCATTTTGCATTATACATTACCTTTGCAACATGACAAAAACACCTAACAAATTCACCACTAAAAAACCGTGGGCCGAGAAGATGAAACACCCTGCCCAGCCGGTTATAGAGGTGCTAAACGAACAAAAGGGACCTGCATACCCTGCCGGGCGCATGCTTATTGGTACGCCTATGGCTATTGATGAAATTATAAAGGGTATTCCTAAAGGCGAGTTAATGACAGCCGGCAAGCTGCGTGCTATAATGGCGAATAAATTTAACGCTGACTATGCCTGCCCTATGACTACCGGTATATTTCTGCGCATAGCTGCAGAGTATGCTAATGAGCAAATGAATAGTGGAGTAAAAAATGTTACCCCCTTTTGGCGTGTTATCCGCGATGATGGTTCGCTGATTGATAAACTACCCGGAGGTATTGAACACCAGGCCGAACTGTTAGCTAAAGAAGGCTTTACATTCATTCCTAAAGGTAAAACCAACCTGCGCATTAAAAATTTCGAAGACTTTATCTAGTCTGTTTTAGGACAGGCCTAAAATTAAATGCCGTTATAAAACAAACGGAATGGAGCGATTAAAGCGCATTCTGTTTGAAGTCGCGACACATAAGTGTCGCCGACAAGTTTATGCGGTTAGCGCAATGAAGTGTAGTTTTTAGGCAGTTAATTTTCCAGCCTTGATTTTTTGCTTCCTTTTTGATCAAGCAAAAAGGAAGAACCCGCTGTTAAGCGAAAAGTTGTTTTATGCAATACAGGTAAATTAACAAGAAGGCAGATGGAAGCACCTGCCTTCTCAATTACTCCTTATGCGTTACATTCAGTTTGGCAATAAGCTCATCGGTAGCATCGTCGCTATACAAGCCATAGCCATTTACCAACGTGCCTTTAATTCCGTCTTTAGACTCTAATGCATACAGCACAGATTGGTCGTCGGGGTCTGTCATACCCTCAAAACGGTACACTTCTGTCACCTCAAAATCATTGGGCATTAAAACTAAATCGCCACATTCAAGGCAATTGTTCTTCATGTTAAAGTCAAACGTGTAGCCCCGTGCTTTAAGGTCGGCCAGGCCGTCTACTAACGATTCGTACTTAATCATAATTCTTAGCGGTTTAGGTAAGCGCTATACATCCAAACCAGTTTTTCCTGCTGGCTAACGTAGTCGCTTATAAGCGAGTTTGTACCTTCATCATCTGCCTCTGCCGATAGCAAAAGTATCTCGCGTTCTTTGGTTAATATTACTTTAAAATTTTCCAGTATTTGGGCTAATGCTTCTTTACCGTCGGTAACATTTGTTTTTTCTTTTATTGCCGATTTTTTAAGGTATT
>CAMBQF010000183.1 GCA_945869825.1 Chitinophaga pinensis
ATTGCCATACACCTGTTTTAGTTGGTTAAAGTTTTTAAAATTAGCATTATGCATCTCATAATACCACTCTTTTAAAGCATTGGCAGCTTCTTGGTATTGTTGGCAATACTGCAACAGCGTTTTTCTGGTTATAATATTAAACACATGCAAATATACTTAAAAGTTTACTATTAGTCAACTTTAATTTTTAATATTGTTTAATGTTATTGTGGATTGCTTCCGAATCGTATCTTTGATAGATTGATAAATATCAGTTTCAGGCGATAGAAAATACTGAATATGATATTTTTCATTTACCAATAAACGTAATTAATAACTCTACTGGTTAAAGGGGGCTAATAAAAATAAAATATAAACTAAACGATGCTAAAAGAAGCTATAACTAACTCCGAATTGGGCTTTGATTTTACGGAACAGCAATTAAGTTGGGCTGTTAAAACCGTATGTCTTGAAATGGACGAGTATATACTGGGCACAGAAAAAGAAAAACTTACCCCTATAGATATTTACTTTGATGGACTAACCGGAGGCCATGTTTTGGTTGATATAGGTTCTGAGGGTATGGTCTTAAATTGCGAATACCTTGAATTCGAAAAAGAAAAGTCTGAGGAAATGTTCAAGGGATTAAAAACCGCTATATTCGTAGAATTATCAATACAAAAGTCAAGGCTCAGTAATGTTAATAAAAAAGAGAAAGGCGGCTGCATGGTTGTTTTTTTAATTGGAATTGCCGCATTGGCATTAATGTCGTTTATACTTATATAATATGAAATACTTATTATTATTTGCCTGTTTAATTGCTATTTCCTGCAATCAAAAGCAGGAATCAGAAAAAATATTAAAAGAGGATAATAATACACCATCTAAGTTTGATAGTACTGGGGTTATAGATATAAAGGCAGGGGACGGCTCAATGTGGAATGTGTCTTATAAGATAAGGCAAAAATTATTCCCAAGTTTTGATAAAAACCAACTTATTAATATTCGGGACTTATGTTATACAGACGCCGTTAATGAGGTTAATTATTTCCATACATATAAACCAGATACCTCAGCTAAAAGTGTAATTCAAATATCGCCAGCAAACGATGAGTTTGGGGAGATAATTGTAATCTATAGCTGCATTGCAAACAATGGATATGGAGTAACGGATAAGTTGTTTTTGAGTTTTTGGGCAAGCAAGGATTCTACAGGTAAGTATTCAATAACTAAAAGCATTCCAATTGACGGCAGATAATGTACGTTCGCTGTGTTGATATACGGTGTAGCTTATTATTGGCAAGGATTTTAGAATATGGGGCAAGCCCTGAATATTTATTGCTTGGCACCTAACGGTTTTGAAATAATCTCAAATTGTCATTCTGTAAAATTAAGTTTAAAATGCTATTTACCAACTAATTACATATTCCATCCTGCCTCTCCTCTCTCCGCGCTCCTCTGTCCTCGGTAAATTTGCCCCTGTCAAAATGTCGTAGTATCTTTGCGGCTTTATTTTTGTAAATACCATATCATGAATATTACCCGCGAAAACATCGGCCCATTAAATGACGTGCTGAAAGTAACAGTTGAGGCTGCTGATTATGCCGATACATATGAGAAGAAACTAAAAGAATACCAAAAACAGGCTGTGCTGCCGGGCTTCCGTCCAGGCAAAGTGCCTGCTGCGGTTATTAAAAAGCGCATGGGCAAAGACCTTTTGGGCGAGTTGGTAACCAACGCCATGGCCGATGCTTTGGATAAGTATATGAAAGAGAACGAGGTGCGCTACTTTGGCCAGCCTATTCCTTACAATGTAGAGGCTTACAGCTACGATTGGGACAACCAAACCGAGTTTACCTTTGCTTACGAGCTGGGCTTAACGCCTGAGGTTTCTGTTGATATGGCTGCCCTGCCTAAGTTTGACTACCATACTATAGAGGTGTCTGAAAACGATATCGACGAGTATATAACCAACCTGCAAGAGCGCCTTACCAAAGAAACCAAGGTTGAAGAACCTGCCAACGAGACAGACGTTGTTTTTGGCGACCTTAAAGAAACCAATGGCGACCTGTTTACCGGCGAAACCTTCTACTTAACCGAAGGTAACGAGAAAGTAAAAGCAGCCCTTTTAGGCAAAAAAGAAGGCGACGTTGTTACCTTTGAACTTGCTGATATTTTTGGCGATACCGGTAAACTGGCCGATACCTTTAAAATAGACGAAGAACGCGCTTTGCAAGTTACAGGCCCGTTTGAGTTTACCATTAAAGAAGTTCGCCGTGCTGCTAAGCCCGAGATTGACCAGGAGTTTTTTGACCGTGCTTTTGGCCCCGGTAAAGTAACCGATGTTGAAGGTATGCGTACCGAATTGCGTAACCTTATGGAGCGCGAATACACACAGGAAAGCGACTATAAATTTGATTACGATGTGCGCAACTGGTTGCGTTCTAATGTAGATGTTCAACTGCCTGAAGAATTCTTAGTGCGTTGGTTGCCTACAGTGGCCGAAAAACCAATGACCGACGACGAATTTGCAAAAGAAATGACAAACCTTAAACGTTATTTGCGTTGGTCTGTTATAGAGGGCGACATTATGAACAAAAACGGGTTAAACATCACTATGGACGACCTTCAGCGCGAAGCCGAAGAGGCCGTTAAGGCCATGTTCCGTATGTACGGAATGCCCGACCGTGATGATGATACTTTTTATAAAGACCAGGCCAAACGTTTATTGGAAAGCGAAGAGCAACGCCAGCGTTACTTAGACCAAGCCAAAAACAAAAAGCTGTTTGCCTTCTTTAAAGAGAACCTTGGCGTTAACAAAAAAAGCGTTAACAAAGAAGAGTTCAAAAGATTAATAGAAGAAGAAACAAAAGAGGCCGAACTGTTAGATTTATAAAATATTTTTGATTCATAACCGTCGTAATAAATACAACGGATTAATTAAACAAATCAAACAACAGCATTTATATGTTCGATCAAAATGAATTTAAGAAGTATGCCGTAAAGCACAAAGGCTTTAACAGCATGCATTTAGACAAATACATGTCGCTTAGCACCCGCGCTTTAACTCCTTATATTATTGAGGAACGCCAAATGAACGCGCAGGCTATCGACGTATTCTCTCGCCTTATGATGGACCGCATTATTTTTATGGGCGAAGGCATTAACGATTATGTAGCCAACGTTATCCAGGCTCAGTTACTTTTCTTAGACAGTGTAGATTCAAAGAAAGACGTACAGATATATGTAAACTCGCCGGGTGGCAGTGTATATGCAGGCTTAGGTATTTACGATACCATGCAATACATTAACCCCGATGTAGCTACCATTTGTACAGGTATTGCAGCTTCTATGGCAGCGGTATTATTGTGTGCAGGCCAAAAAGGTAAACGCAGCTGCTTAAAACACTCACGTGTTATGATTCACCAACCATTGGGTGGAGCAGAAGGCCAGGCTTCGGATATCGAAATCACCGCCCGCGAAATTCAAAAGCTGAAAAAGGAGCTTTACGAAATCATTGCTAACCACTCTGGCCAAAGCTATGATAAAGTTTACGCCGACAGCGACCGCGACTACTGGATGACCAGCGAAGAAGCCCTTGCTTACGGCATGGTTGACGAAGT
>CAMBQF010000184.1 GCA_945869825.1 Chitinophaga pinensis
CCACCTATGCACAGGTACCAGTAAATGGCAGCTTAAGCGATGGGATAAGGTGAAGACTAAATTGTAGTAATAATATTCTTGCAAACTTTTCCCCTTTCTGCAGGAGAGGGGGTTAGGGGGTGAGGCTTTTGGGGCGTATATTTGCAATATGAAATTCAGGTTGATACTTACTATTACGCTTGTAGCTGCGCTATTTGCGGCCTGCCGTAAAGATCTGAATGATGAAGAGAAGCCTGTAGCTGAGTTTCTACAGCCAAACACTAATAACCTTACATTTTCTGATACTATTCCGCTAACGGTATATTTTACCGATGATAAAGGGTTGCTGGCGTATAGGGTAGTTTTAAACTATGCATCAACAGGAGCAATAGATACTACAAATGCGAAGGTTTTTCCGCTTAGCCTTATTTGGATTGGTGATGCGGAAGGGGAGGAGTTTACCAAAGATTTTACTTTTTTTGTTACAGACAGCACCCTGAGTGGGCCCTACCGCGCGGTGGTAACCTGTGTTGATGAGGCCGGAAAACAGTCGGAACCCGATACGGTTTTGTTTAACCTGCGTAACTTAACCGATACGGTACTACCCGAAATTACACTGACATTGCCTGCTAACAACCAGCAATATGCCAGTACCGATAGTTTGAATGTTTTAGCATCTGTTTACGATGCAAACAATGTGATATACTATGCGGTTAGTATTACCGATACCGCAGGCGTGGTGAAGAGCCAAACCAGTGGCAATATTGATGCCGATGCCTACACTGTTGACAAGATGATTGGGCTGGCAGGCCTTAGCCCCGGCGCATATTATGTTACCTTATACATAAGGGATGCATACTTCAACAACTCAGCCATAACCGTACAGATACAGATTAACTAAATGCCCAAGGATACCATTTTTGTTTTTGATTTTGACAGTACGCTAACCAGCGTAGAAGCATTAGAAGAACTGGCAGCCATATCGCTGGCTAAACAACCCAACAAAGAGGCTGTAATAAAACAAATAGAAGACATTACCAACCAGGGGGTTGATGGGAAGATTAGCTTTACCCAATCGCTGGCTTTGCGGGTTGATTTGTTGAAAGCCAATCGCACGCACTTGCCTGAACTGGTAAAGCGTTTAGCGAAGAAAATATCACCATCGATAAAAAGAAATAAAACCTTTTTTGCTGATAATGCCGAGCGTATTTATGTGGTATCAGCAGGGTTTAAAGAGTTTATAGACCCTATTGTATCTGCATATGGTATTAAGCCTGAGCGGGTATTTGCCAATACGTTTGTGTATGATAAAAAAGGTAACATCATAGGGTTTGATAAGAAGAACCACCTAGCTAAGCATAACGGTAAAATAGCCCAGATGAAAGCCCTGAAACTTAAAGGCGAAGTGATTGCCATAGGCGATGGCTACTCTGACTTTTTGATGAAAGAGGGCGGAGCCAGCCGATTTATAGCCTTTACCGAGAATATAGCCCGTGCCAGCGCGGTTAGTAATGCCGACCATGTGGCGCCTAATTTTGATGAGGTGCTGTTTTCGCATGGCATTAAGGCATCGGTGTCGTACCCCAAAAACAGGATTGAGATAGCATCGCTGGTTGATGGGGGTGAGTTGAAAGAAACGTTTGTGGACGAAGGTTTTTCGTATCACCATTATACCAAAATGCCATCAGCAGCCAAAATGGGCAGGGCGGTTATTTTATTAGTGCCCGATGGCTTTGCTTTACCCATAGAAACATTGTTACAACTGCCGCGGGTACTGGCTATTGGCGTAGCGGGCAAAAACCGCAGCCATATTGATACTACCTACTGCGCCCAGCATGGGATAGCGGTGTTTGCATCGCCTACAACCCTTGCCGGTAAGCTTATAGACTATATAAACAAAGGCTACACCCAGGGCTGTGGAAGCCTGCCCAACCTTGTATTACCCCCGCAACCTAAGGCACACAGGCTGCTGCACATCCACCAGAATAAGCCGGGTATGCTGGCACAAATTAACACCCTGCTGTGGGCCAAGAAAATCAATATTACAGGACAGTACCTTAAAACCAAAGGAGCTATTGGTTACCTGGTAATTGATATTGATAAGGAGTACGACGAGTCGATAATACAGGATTTGAAGAAAATAGATAACACAATTCGATTTAGGGTACTTTATTAGGTTACAGGTTACAGGGGTTAGTTAGCTCTTAGTTTTAGCTGAATAGTAACTAACATTTTCCCAACTTCGGAACACAGAGGCAATAACCTTTCTTTATCCTCAGTTCTGCAATAGCCTAATCTTTCTGATATTATTATTTGGGTTTCAAGTTCAGATAAAGAACCCTTTGCTATTCCTATAAATTGTATGTATTCTCCTTTAGTATTTCTTGAATGCCCCTCAGCGATATTTGATGCTATTGAAACTGCACAACGCCTCATTTGCGATATTATTCCGTAAGTTTCTTCCTTTGGGAATCCTTTGGTGGTAGTGTATATCAATTCACATAAATCTATGGCTTTCTGCCACACAATTAAATCTCTGTAGTTGTTTACTTTCATTTGGCTTAGTTTTTAATCTTATTTATTTCTGTCCCCTGTAACCTGCTACCTGAAACCTGCACCTCGCTAATAGCGAGGATTCCACTCCACCTCATTTGCCCCTAAATCCTTCGACAGCTTCCTCGACAGGGTAAAAAGGTAATCAGATAAGCGGTTTAGGTATTCAATAACCAAAGGGTCTACGGTATCGTTTTCGGCAAGGTCGGTAACCAACCGCTCGGCGCGGCGACAAACAGTGCGGGCTATATGGCAGTAAGATACAGTAGTATGTCCACCCGGCAATACAAACGATTTTAGCTCGGGCAGCGCATCTGTCATCATATCAATCTCTTTCTCCAGCAGCTCAACATCCGTAGCAACCAGCTTGGGGATTTTTATCTTCCCGCCCTTATCATCAGGCGTGGCAAGCATAGAGCCCAGGGTAAATAACCGGTCCTGAATTTCAATCAATATATCAAAGGTATGCTCGTCCATGCCCTGGTCGCGGATAAGACCAATAAAGCTGTTCAGCTCATCCACCGTTCCGTAGCTCTCTATGCGCAGGTGGTGCTTGGGTACCCGTTCGCCGCCAAACAATGCTGTTTCGCCTTTGTCTCCACCTTTGGTATATATCTTCATAATCGGGGGTTATTTTACACGTTCTTTCTGAAATAGTTCAATCTCTATAATACCCGGCCCGCGGTAAAAAGCCAGGGGCTTAACGTGCTGCTCGGGGGCAAATTTATCTTCTTTCACTTCCTTTTTAATCTTCTTCAGCATCTTCTCGTCCTTATCTACATAGTTGCTAACGCCCACAAAGCTGATTTTACGGTCTTTGATAAGCTTATCGCGTTTTTTGCAGGTGGCATTTATAG
>CAMBQF010000185.1 GCA_945869825.1 Chitinophaga pinensis
CTCATTAAATACAAAGCCAGGCCTGCCTTGCGTGGTGCAAAGCCCATAATAAACCAGTCGCCGCCTTTGCCGGTTGCAGCCGATTTGTATTGGTATTTACCAAAGCCTACAATCTTATCGCCCCACATTTTGGGTTTGTCGCCGGTAGCTTTGCTCATTAGCTTAACCAATGTATTGCAATCCGCTATAACTTTTTCATCACCTGTTCCGTTAATAAACTCCTCAACAGAAGCATCGTTTTCTTGCGTTTTTAATTCAGCCATGGTGAATAATGTATAGATTTACTACCTGCTTTTTTACCGGTACAAAAATAGTATAAACCCCTTAGCAATTGTGGATTTTTTACAGAAGATAAAACAAGGTTGGCAAGCTTTCAA
The DNA here is from genome assembly GCA_945869825.1 of Chitinophaga pinensis. Taxonomy (GTDB): domain Bacteria; phylum Bacteroidota; class Bacteroidia; order CAMBQF01; family CAMBQF01; genus CAMBQF01. The sequence continues at coordinate 378 of CAMBQF010000185.1, forward strand.
GGCGGCCTTTTTATCGTTCTGGCGCCGTAAGAAGCTGCGCTACGGGGTAATATTCGGCACGTTGCTGATTATTTACTGGGCATCACTACCTCGACAGTTGTTCGATAATCCAACGTCAACCGTATTAGTAGATAGTGAAGGCAACCTGTTAGGCGCTATGATTGCTGAAGATGGCCAATGGCGTTTTCCGTATTCAGATAAAGTACCTGATAAGTTTGAGAAATGCATAATACAGTTTGAAGACCGCAACTTCTATAGTCACCCAGGGGTAAATCCATTAGCGTTGGGTCGTGCTACCTGGCAAAACATAACAAAGGGCCACAGGGTGAGTGGGGGCAGTACTATTACCATGCAGGTAATGCGTATTGCAAGGAAAAATAAGTCGCGCAACGTGTTTCAAAAACTGATAGAGATTGTCCTTTCTACCCGGTTAGAGGTATGTTATACCAAGCATGAAATTTTAGCGCTCTATGCATCACACGCGCCATTCGGTAGTAATGTGGTAGGGCTTGAAGCAGCGGCATGGCGCTACTTTGGCAGGCCTGCTAATAAACTCAGTTGGGCCGAAACAGCCATGCTGGCAGTGTTGCCCAACAGCCCATCGCTTATCTACCCCGGTAAAAACCAGGTTAAGCTACTTAATAAACGTAACCGCCTGTTAGACCGTCTGGTTTTATCGGGCGATATTGATGCCCAAACCTGCGAGCTTGCTAAACGCGAACCTTTGCCGGGTAAGCCTTTTCCGCTGCCTAATAAAGCCCCGCACCTGATGTTGCGTGCCATTAAAGAAGGCCACAAAGGCGAGTATATAAAAACCTCTGTACGCCCTAACCTGCAAGAGAATGTTACCGATGCGGTAGACAGGCAAATTAAAACACTGATTGCTAATGGCATTTACAATGCATCGGCGGTGGTGGTAGATGTGGAAACAGGCAATGTATTGGCCTATGTAGGTAACACCAGCAAAGACATTTCGGGCGATCATAACAACGCTGTTGATGTTGCTGATGCGCCCCGTAGCACAGGCAGTATACTTAAACCACTGCTCTATTGCTCTATGATGAATGGGGGCGATATTGCACCATCAGCGTTAGTGCCTGATATACCCACATCTATTGCGGGCTATACTCCCGAAAACTACAACCTGACCTACGATGGGGCTGTGCCTGCGCAAAAAGCCCTTGCCCGTTCATTAAACATACCTGCAGTAAAAATGCTGCAAACCTATGGTATAGATAAGTTCCACTTTATACTAAAGCAGTTGGGTATGACTACCCTCAACCGCCCGCCATCGTTCTATGGACTGGCATTGATACTGGGTGGGGCAGAGGGTAAGCTTTACGATTTGGTGGGCATTTATGCATCGATGGCACGTACCCTAAACCACTACAATCAAAACAAACTATACTACCAAAACGATTTACGCAAGCCCGATTATATTCTGGCTGATGGCAAAAAAAAGAAAAAGCCCGCTACCTCTAAAAGCCAGTATTACCTTAATGCCTCGGCTATATGGCAAACCTTCGATGCTATGGTAGAGGTATCTCGCCCTGATGAAGACCAGGCGTGGACACTCTTTTCTTCGTCGCGGAAGATAGCGTGGAAAACAGGCACCAGCTTTGGCAACCGCGATGGGTGGGCAATTGGGCTAACACCAAAATATGTGGTGGGTGTTTGGGTGGGCAATGCCGATGGGGAGGGCCGCCCTAACCTAACGGGCGTAGGTGCTGCTGCTCCTTTGCTATTCGATATTTTTAATAAGCTGGATTACAACGGCTTTTTCCCCAAGCCATTTGCTGATATGGTGCGGGTGCCGATTTGCCACCAGTCGGGGTTTAAAGCATCGCCTATTTGCAGCCCTATAGATAGTGTTTGGATACCCAAAACATGCCAACGCACTGTCGCCTGCCCTTTCCATAAAATGGTGCACTTGGATGTATCGGGACGCTGGCAGGTAACAGCCGATTGCGAGCCTACCGAGCAAATGGTGCATAAGCCTTGGTTTGTTTTGCCACCCTCTATGGAGTGGTATTATAAGCAAAAGAACATGTTCTATGTGCCGCTGCCGGCATACCGCGAGGATTGCGAAAAAAAACTCCACACCCGCAAAAACATGGACTTTATCTACCCTAAAGAGTTTACCAAAATATTTGTGCCGATAGAAATTGATGGCAAACCTGGACGTGTAGTGTTTGAAGTAGCTCACCGCAAAGCCGGTGCAACGGTGTACTGGCATTTAGATGATACCTACGTGGGCCAAACCACCGATTTCCACCAAATGGCATTTTTCCCCACGGCAGGGCTGCATACTGTTACAGCTGTTGATGAAAATGGAGAGTCTATGAAAAGTAGTTTTGAGGCGGTTAATAAATAAGCGATGAAATATAAAGAACATACTTTATTAAATGAGGATGAGATGGCTCATTACCTTAATATAATCAAAGCTTTTATTGAAATTGATTTCAGTGGTATAACAGAATTACGTGAGCCGCTGTTTATATTGAATATACGATACTCAGAAAATAACCTTCTTAAGCTAAAGGATTTTTTATTTGAAAGGAATTTAGAAGGCCTATTAAAACATGACTATGATGACGACGAAACTATTAGTGATCATTATGCTGTTTTAAAATTTTTAAATCAGGATGACAAGATTTGTCATGCAATAATTTACGATGATGGCTTTTATTCTCCGGGTGGTGATGCTCCCGGTGTTGTTGAAGTTTATATTCAGGATTAATTTTTATCCCAATTATCGAATACCAAACTCCAACAACTTCTTCCCTTCAATATACCCTTCCAGCTTATCGCAAATGGCAACAGGCCCGACGCCTGCGGGGGTGCCGGTAAATATCAGGTCGCCTTTTTTTAGGGTAAAGAATTTTGATGCGTAGGCTATAATCTGGTTGAAGTTATTTATT
>CAMBQF010000186.1 GCA_945869825.1 Chitinophaga pinensis
CGTTAAGGTAAGCAAACAGCTGGCGCGTATCGGCCAGGTATTGGTCTATCTCGTTAAAGTCGGCCAGCAACGTAGGAGCCCAGTGGATAAACTCCGCAAACGCCTTCGCCTCTTCGCCCTCTATCTCCTTATAAATTTCGTAAAAATAAAACAGCTGCGTAAGCCTGTCGGCAACGGTATAGCCCGAAAGATGGGCCATAAAATCGTCCTGCGCATAAATGGTTGGCGCCCACACCGGCCCACTGACATTATCGGCAATTATGTTGCGGATAAATAAGCCCGCCCTACGGTTAGGCACTACAATGCATACCTCGCCCAGGCCCTCGCCATGGCGCTCCATCAATAGTTTTATACAGGTATGTAAAAAGGTTTCGTGCACAGGGCCGTAAAAATAGCGTATTAATTCAGAATGCATAATTCAAAATGCAGAATGAAATACACACCCTATAAGCTACAAGCTATCAGCTAAAAGCTAGCCCTCCAAATAGCTTACCAACTTACGGTACTCAATAGAGTTTAAACCAAACGAGCAGGCAAATTTTTTCAGCTCGTCGGCGCAGGATTGGAACAGCTCTTTGATGTTGTCTATGCTCTCAATTTCGAGCCTGCCTGAGAACGTAATATGCGGCAGGTTTTCCATTGCCGACATCCAAACTTCGCGGGCATAGCGGTACTGACGGAAAAGCTCCTTGCCTTTCTTATCATTTTCCATTAGCCCTATGAAATCTATGTATGTCACTGGAATAAATTTGGTTTATGATTAACCTATACTACAAATAGAATGTTTGAAAAAGAACTGAACATTACCTGAAATTTATTTTTCCATCACTAATGCTCCCACGGTTGAAACCGTGGGCTATGCTCTTCTCTGCATACCTATCAACACCAGCCTATACTTTTCAACACTTCTTTGTGGTGGCATAAACTCAAACTACTTTTGCACACATGGCAAACATTGACAATTTAAAGGACATTTGCGCCCAGGTGCGTCGCGATATTGTACGCATGGTGCATGCACCCCAAAGCGGCCACCCCGGTGGCTCGTTGGGCTGTACAGAGTTTTTTGTGGCATTGTACTTCGACATTATGAAGCACAACCCGCAAAACTTTACCATGGACGGTAAAGGCGAAGACCTTTTCTTCCTGTCAAACGGCCACATATCACCCGTATGGTATTCGGTGCTGGCACGCTCGGGTTATTTTCCCGTTAGCGAGTTAAGTACTTTCCGTATGATAAATACCCGCCTGCAAGGCCACCCCACAACACACGAAGGGTTGCCGGGGGTGCGTGTAGCATCGGGTTCGTTAGGCCAGGGCTTATCGGTTGCTTTAGGTGCCGCACAGGCTAAAAAGCTAAATAACGACAACAGCATTGTGTATTCATTGCACGGCGACGGCGAAATCCAGGAAGGCCAAATTTGGGAAGCTGCCATGTATGCAGCAGCAAAAAAGGTTGACAATATTATTTCTACCATAGACTACAACGGCCAACAAATTGACGGCTCTACCGACCATGTATTGCCTATGGGCGATATGGCTGCCAAATGGGTTGCCTTTGGCTGGAACGTTCTGCATATGGACGGTAATAACATTGAAGAAGTAATTGCCACCTTTAACCACGCTAAAACTCTAACCGGCAAAGGCCAGCCTATTATGATTATTATGAAAACGGGCATGGGCAAAGGCGTAGACTTTATGGAAGGCAGCCACAAATGGCACGGCATTGCCCCTAACGATGAGCAGCTTAAAGCCGCCTTGGAGCAACTACAATCCACCCAGGCAGATTATTAATCTTTAGGGGATAGGTTATGGGGGGTAGGGGTTAGTTTTTTATTTGCTATAAATAACACACCTCCACCCTGCCTTACGAGAGTAATCTTCTTGAGAGGAGATAAAAAGATAATACCCCCTCCCCCTGCGGGTACTCCCCCTATTTTAGGGGGAGAGTTTCTTACACAAATATCAAAAACCAATAGTTTATAACTACCTGCCCGCAAAGTGTTGCGCTAAGCCTTGGCATGTATCTTGCGTATACATTAGCAAGCAACACAACCAGGTTTTGAAAAAACTGTGTACCATAGCGCTTTTACTGGCGTTTACAGGCATTTTACAGGCGCAGCCCATTAGCAAAGGCGTTAAGCAATTAACGCGTATTGAGTTTGTTTTCGATTCGTCGCAAAGCATGTGGTCGCGGTGGGAATCGTCTACCAAAATGGATGTTTCTAAAAACCTGCTGTGCAACCTTATCGACAGCCTTCGCAAAATAGACAACCTGGAACTGGCACTGCGTGTATATGGCCACCAAAAAAACTACCCCCCGCAAGACTGTGACGATACCAAGCTGGAAGTACCTTTTGGCCCATTGAACCACAAGCGGATAAAAGACAAGGTAAACAGCCTTTCGCCCAGCGGAACAACGCCTATTGCCCTCTCGCTAATTGCATGCGAAAATGATTTCCCCGACCGTAATTCACGCAACATCATCATCCTTATTACTGATGGTAAAGAAGAGTGCGGCGGCGACCCTTGCGCCGTGTCGCTTGCCCTGCAACGCAAAGGCATAGTGCTTAAGCCTTTTATTATTGGCGTGGGGCTTGATGTTACTACCAAAAGCGCCTTCGACTGTATGGGTAAGTATTACGATGCAAACACCGAAGCCGCCTTTAAAAACATCCTGAACATTGTAATATCGCAGGCGCTGAACAACACATCGGCCCAGGTAAACATACTTGATAAATACAACAAACCTACCGAGAGCAATATCGACTTTACCTTGTACGATGCTAATTCGGGTGTTATCAAATACAACTACATACACACGCTAAACACCAAAGGCGTACCCGATACGTTGTACATAGACCCTATAAGCACCTACAAGCTGGTTGTGCATACCATTCCACCGGTTGAAAAGACAGACATTACCCTTACGCCCGGAAAACACAATACCATTGGCATAAATGCCCCTACGGGTTATTTATATTTGAAACAAGAGGGCAAAAGCGATTATGGTGACCTTAAGTGCATCATCCGCAAGGCCAATGAGTTTAAAACCCTGCATGTACAATCGTTTGGGCGAACAGACAGGCTGCTGGAGGGCAAATACGACCTGGAAATACTCACCACCCCGCGTATAACATTAAGCAAGGTAGATATTACCCAAAGCAGTACTACTACTATCGAAATTCCCAAGCCCGGTTTAGTATCGCTGCAAATGCCTACCGAGGGCTACGGTGCTATATTTTTAGAAGAAAAAGGCAAGCTTGAATTTGTATTGAATTTGGAT
>CAMBQF010000187.1 GCA_945869825.1 Chitinophaga pinensis
GCAACAGGTGCCAGCTTTTTATTGGCCCGGACAGAAAGCCCCGGGTATGAGATATATTCAGAAGAGGAAGACTGGCTTGCCGCTGCCGAATGGGCCGATAAAAATGGGGCTGATATTATAAACAGCTCGTTAGGGTATACCAACGACTTATACTTTAAAAGCCAGATGGACGGTCGCCACAGCATTATCAGCAAGGCGGCTACCATGGCAGTAAAGAAAGGCATATTGGTGGTTAATGCGGCAGGTAATGAGGGTGATGGCAAATGGAAGATTGTGGCTACGCCAGCTGATGCGGATAGTGTGCTAAGCGTGGGCGGAGTTGACCCTAATAAGTGGTACCATTCATCCTTTAGCTCTTATGGCCCAAACCGCGATAAGAAAATGAAGCCCAATGTATGCGCGGCAGGTACGGTTGCCAGTATGGGTATCCGCAATATTGAGCAGGTATCGGGCACATCATTCGCCAGCCCGTTGACGGCAGGTTTTGCAGCCTGTGCTTGGCAAATGCATAGCGACTGGAAGAATACTGATGTGTTTGAGCATATACAGAAAAGCGGCAGCCTTTACCCTTACTATGATTATGCCCACGGGTTCGGGATACCGCAAGCGGGATATTTTACTGATGGGGTTAAAGAAGTGAAGCCTACGTTTACAATGGAGCCGGTTAATGCTTTTCCTGATGATTCGTTGATAACAAACAAGCTTACCTATTTACATGCAAATGTGGATACTACATATTTTGACAGTGGATTGAAACTAAAGGACAGGCTTATGTTTTACCATGTGCAAAATACAGAAGGGTATTTAGACCGCTACTATGTAATTGAGGTAGAGGGTATAAACCCCTTACGGTTTGAAATAGCAGATTTGAATAAAGGCGACGTATTACGCATACATTACAGGGGCTATACCTGGGAATATAGAAAACCCGATTAGGTTATGAAGAGACTTGTACTTATAGTATTATATATAGCCATTGCACTGCATAGCAATGCCCAGCGCGAATTAGTATCAGAGAGCCCGGCAGTGGATACCACTACCGAAACGGTAGGCCCTAACCTGAAGAACTTTGCACAGGTGTTTTATGGGTATGGCAATTTTATTGGCAATTCAGCGCCCGAGGCGGCTATAAGGGCAACCAGCTACCACCTTACCGCAGGGGTTCGGTATAAACGCAAAATAAGCGAGTTTTATTCGCTGGGTGGAGATATAGCATGGGTTAACAATACCTATGCCCTGAAGCAACAAGATGGTAAACGGGTGCCCGATACCATTCAACATAAAAAAGAGCGCCTAAGCTGGATGTATTTTAGTGCATCGGTATACAACCGTTTTAATTTTGCCAAACGTGGCAATGTAATGGGTACCTATTTGGATGTTGGCGCTGAGGCTGGTTACAGCTTTATGTTTACCCATTTTTATTATGACAGGGCTGATGACGGACGCTCTATAAAGACCCGTGTACGCGGCCTTGATTACTACCAGCCATTCTATTATGCTGCTTTTGTAAGAGTAGGGAAAGACAGGCTGGCACTATCGTGCTCATACAGGCTATCTGATCTATTCAAGCCTAAGTATAATTACAAAGAACTGCCGCCCCTGTGTTTATCGCTGCAATTATCGCTTTACTGATAATATTACGCATGCCTTTCTTATTCTACCACTACTACTTCAGTATCAGTAAGCATAATATGCCCGCTTAGCTTAAGGTATATCTGGGCCAGTGCCAGCACATCATTCTGGCAATACTTAACAATATTAGGCATATCATTATGCAGGTAATAGGCCTCATATATCTTACTGCCATCAAGCGCTGCCTTAGGCGATTCGATACCTAAAATAGTAGCCAGCAAATCCAACGATACAAAGCTTTTGATATCGCCAAACTTCCAAAGCTGCATGGTATCAATATGCTTAACCTCCCAGCTTTTTAAGCCCTGTAGCCTTAGTAGCTTGGGCAGCTTAAGGTTGTTAACCAGCATACGGCGGCCCAGGTAGGGAAAGTCGAACTCCTTGCCATTGTGGGCAGCCAGGCGGTGTTTGCGCTGGTTAAAGTGCTTGTCGAGCAAGGCGATAAAGCTACTCAGCAGTTCAGCCTCATCGTGCCCTGCAAACGATTTGATGCGGAAGGTGCGTTGCCCATCGCGCATTACTATAAACCCAACCGATATGCAAATGATTTTGCCAAACTCGGCATAGATAGCAGCACGGGGGTAAAGCTCCTCAGGCGACTCATTATTACGGGCAAGGTACCCTGCTTTAGTATCCCAAAAGGCTTTCCAGTTATCGGGTAGCGAGTTATAATCCTTCGCAGCCGCCACGGTTTCAATATCTAAAAATAATATGTCCTCTGGTTTTATCTCGTCCATGCATTCCCTCCCTTCAATATAGCATAGTCTTTGGGCAGGATACGGCAAATATATGTAGATTTTGAAAAACCAACCAACCTATTACTATTGTAGCATAATTTCAATATTTCTAAGAACTATTTAAGGTTCCCCTCTCCCTTGGGAGAGGGGCTAGGGGTGAGGTGCGGGCGTACACAAATAAAAACCCAAGCCTCGACAAGTGTGGATTTGTCAAAACCTGGGTGCTTATTTAAAGTCCCTCCACCTTGGGGAGGGATTTAGGGAGGGGTGCTGAGAGGTTTAGGGGAGAGTTGCTGCGAGAGGTAGGGAAAGAGTTGGTAATCAACAACTACCAACCACCACCAACTAACTACCAACTATTCCCTACCTTTGTCACTTATTATGAAAGCAGGACAAATATTTGAGCTTACGGCAAAAACCCTTTCGGGCTTAGAGCCTATGCTGGCAAACGAATTAGCAGACATTGGTGTAGAGGATGTGCAGATAGGCACCCGCGTGGTAGAGTTTACCGGCAACCTGGCCACTGTTTACAAGGCCAACCTGTATTGCCGCACCGCGCTGCGCATATTGGTTAAGCTGGAATCGTTTGTTGCAGAAGATGACGACCAGTTGTATAAAAACACATTTGAGTTTCCGTGGGAACAATACTTTGGGGTGAATGATACGTTTGCTATTGACGCGACGCTTATCCGCTCTACCCTTACCCACACACAATACGCGGCGCTAAAGGTTAAAGATGCCATTGCCGACAGGTTCCGCAAGGTGAGTAATAACGAGCGTCCGTCGGTAGATGTTATGTCGCCCGATGTTAGGATTAACGTACACATCAGCAGTAACTATTGCACCTTATCATTAGACTCTTCGGGCGAATCGCTTCACCG
>CAMBQF010000188.1 GCA_945869825.1 Chitinophaga pinensis
TTACGAGCCTACATCAACCCAGTATAGCGTTTTGGAGATGTTCCGTTATATTCAGGCTAATGGCTTAACTGCATACAGCAAAACCGTAGCTAAAAACGCCCTGCAACTATTTGAAAAACTGCGGGTGGGCACACCTGCACCACCATTTAATTTAAAGGATGTAGTTACAGGCAAAATGGTATCGTTGGCTGATTTTAAGGGTAAGTATGTTTACCTCTCGTTTTGGGATGAGGGCAACCCCCGGTCAATCCAGGAGATTGATTTGATACGCGAACTAGATAAAAAATATGGAAAGAAAATTGCCTTTGTCAGCATCTGCACATCGGTAAACGAAACCAAAACACTGGCTTTTATAAACCGCAACAAATACAAATGGGTATTTTTGAATGCCGCGGGCAGTGCTAAGCTGCTAAAGGATTACGACGTACTTTCGTACCCATCATTTTACCTTATAGATAAAGAAAGCAACATACTCCGCTGCCCTGCCGACAGGCCAACCGGCAATATAGAGCGCACGCTGGATATGTTGTTTAAACAGAAATAATATGGGCATAGAATTACTTACCAAGTACTACCCAAACCTAAGTGCAACGCAGCTAGAGCTGTTTGCTAAGGCCTTTGAATTGTATGCAGAGTGGAACGACCAGATAAACGTAATATCGCGCAAGGATATTGACTATTTCTACGAGCGCCATGTGCTACACTCTTTAGCAATTACCAAAGTACAGGCGTTTAAAGATGGCCAGCAGGTTTTAGATATTGGCACCGGTGGCGGTTTTCCGGGCATACCATTGGCTATATATTACCCCAATGTGCAGTTTACCCTTGTTGACTCTATTGCCAAAAAGATAAAGGTGGTAAATGAGGTTGCCACTGCACTGGGACTTACCAACGTTAAGGCTGTATGGGGCAGGGTTGAAGAGCAAACCGGACCTTTTGACTATGCCGTAACACGGGCGGTAGCCCCTGCACCTACCCTGCTTTACTGGCTGGGGATACCCGAGAAACCAAGGGGTAAAATGAAGGCACTCAAAATCAAAAACTCATTGCTAGCCTTAAAAGGTGGCGATTTGGACGAAGAGCTAAAGCCTATAGCCTGGCCGTTTTACGAGCATCCTGTAGCGAGTTTTTACACCGAAGAATTTTTTGAAACCAAAAAGGTGGTAGAAATAAAATTTATTTGATAAGAGCAACTCTGCCTACATAAGTATGCTTAGTTACATCATACAACTGGGTAAAGTTTACATGGTATACGTAGATACCATCTGCTAAAATATCGCCTTCGTTAAAGTACGCACCGTTCCATTTTTCGTATGGGTTGCTGGTAGCAAATACCTGGTGGCCCCAACGGTCGAATATGTATAACTGAAAATCGTTGTAGTTAATACCATCGCTGTATACCATAAACTCCTCGTTTACCTGGTCGCCGTTTGGAGTAAAAGCGGATGGCACATAGAAATTCAATTCATAATCAATACGCACGGTGCGCATAATCGTGTCAGAGCATCCCCTGTTGCTGGTAGCAATTAAAGTTACGTTGTATATGCCCGGCGTTTCAGGGTAGGTATGGGTAGGGTCTGATGTGAAATCAAAAAAATTATCGCCAAAATCCCAAATATAGGTATTGGCATTTATAGATGTGTTTTTAAAGGAAGTAGTAGGGTCTAAGTAAGACATAACCGAAGGCTCTGCATAAAAATCAGCCCTTACATCATTAATATTCTGTATAAAAATTACCGATTGCTGCTGACAGCCGGGGTTGCCTGCATCACTAACAGTTAAGGTATAAGTACCAGGTGTAACGCCTGCTACAGTATCTGTCGGAGCCAGCGGTGGGTTCCACGAGTATACAAAAGGCCCAGTACCGCCATTAACAAATGCACGGGCGCCGCCCAGGCCAAAACCGCAGGTATCATTATACTGGTTAACTGTAATGGTAAATGATAAGGGGTCGGCAATGGTAAAAGGCACAATTGCCTGGCAACCGCCCTGGTCGGTTATGGTAACGGTATAGTTACCTTCATCAAGGTTGTTAATGCTTGTGCCGGTAGAGTTATCTGTCCACAAATAAGTATATGGAGGTGTGCCCCCATTGGCTACCACACTGGCTGAACCATTATTTTGCCCGCAAAACTCATCTGTAATTTGCATAACACCTGCTACAGAATTTATTTGAAATGGGAATGGCGTTGGGAAAGGTGCCGCGTTACCACAGTTATCAGTAACAGGTCCAACTAAGTCTAACGAATAATCGCCACCCACAGTAAGCGGGGGGCTAACAGTAAAGGTAAACTCATCTTCGAACGAACCACCCGCAGCGCAGGCAGCACCAACAAGGTTAGATAAGGTATAAGGACCACCTGGTCCGGTTAGTTGAAAATCTGACAACTGGGCGGTATTGCACAATACGTTTTCATCAAACGTAAAGGTTAGCTGAGTAGCGCCGCAGGCAATAGGCTGTGTAACACCAATAACCCCCGGAGGGTTGGCATCAATAATTGGTGAGTTAGCAAAGTCGAGGTTATACCCCGACTGGGTAGACGAGAAGTTACTTACGCAAACCACATAGGTTTCGCCTGCTAATACTGGTATTACCGCTTCATCCTGTGGGTCTATATCACCATTAGGGCCCGTAGAAGCATCAGGAAATGTAGAGCCAGAGAAGTTGCAACTAACCTGTAAAGTGGCATCGGTAGCAATATCGGTACACGATGCGTTGGTAAGATTAAATACCGCCCAGTCATAGTCATCAGCACCATTCAAAGGGGTGATGGTAAACTCCAGGTTTCCATCGGTTTGTACAGTAATAATATACCATACGGCATTTAGCTCTCCGGCACCAAGGCATGATAATGCAGGGGTAATTTCATTTTGCACAGTGCCTGAACCTACATAAGAATTATTTTGCGTATAAAAAGCCTGGCACACAGGAATGGCACTGAAGCAATTTTGCTCTGGCGACTGTGCATAAGCACTTAAACTGCAAGTTATTGCCAACGCAAAAACCCACGCCCTCATTATTTTTATTTTAGCCAAAGTGTTTTTCACAAACTGATACCAAATTCAAAGATATAAACCTCTACGCAATAA
>CAMBQF010000189.1 GCA_945869825.1 Chitinophaga pinensis
GCAGAGGGCGATACTACTGCCTATAAAGCATCAGAAGCCAAAGGCGATATTTACCAGTTTACCATGAAAAGCCTTACGGGGCAAGATGTTCCGCTTAGCACCTACAAAGGCAAAGTGGTACTTATTGTAAATACTGCCAGCAAATGCGGCCTTACCCCACAGTATAAAGATATTGAGGCTTTGTATGAAAAATATAAAGATAGAGGTTTGGTAGTACTGGGCTTTCCGGCAAACGACTTCCTTCGCCAGGAGCCGGGCAGCGATAGCGAAATTGGTGAATTTTGCCAAAAAAACTATGGTGTATCATTCCCTATGTTTTCTAAAATAGAAGTTACTGGTAGCACCAAGCACCCGTTGTATAAATACCTTACTGAGAAAAAAGAAAATGGTGTTGTTGATGCAGCCGTTACCTGGAACTTTCAAAAATTCCTGATAGACAAAAACGGCCATATAGTAACTTACTTTAAGCCAAAAACAGAGGTTACAGAGCCAACTGTTATAAAAGCTATTGAAGATATACTATAACCTTGCGTACCCTTTGTTTGCCAGTTGGGTTTGCATTTGGGCAAAGAAATAAAGAAATAGGTCGCGCAAGCGGCCTTTTTCGTTTTCCATAGTAGCTATGGCCGCAACAAAGTCCACATCAGTATTAGCACGCATTTGCAGCCGTATCAGGGTTTGCTCAACCCCCTCCAAAGTTCCATAATCAGGCAAAAAATTATACTTAACCATGTTGTTGTAAAATTGCTGCATCCGTTCGGGGTATAGCGGGTAATTAAGGCCCAGTTTAGTATGCACACTTTCTGTAAAGTCGGGCATGGCAATATCAGCTATATCAGTCCAGTTATCAGCCAGCAAATGGTCGTATACAATATCTAACAGCACAGGTGCATAGCGCCCTACGCCCGGCCTGAAAATTTCTACCGCTTCTTTTGTTGCCACATGCTTATCAGTAAAATCATCAATAAGCCTGTGCATTATAATACCCTCTACTATCTTTTCAGGATAGCGCCCGGTGGGGTTGCCCTTTACCGAGTCGGCAATAAAGTTACCAGCCAACAGGCCCTCATCGTGGTAAGAAAGGTATAAATGTGCCAGGTAATTCATTGTAGCTACAAGTATAGGTGATTTAATTAGTACTTAATTAATTCTATATTTGTATTGAACAAAACAACTAACATGAAAAAAGCTTACTCACTAATAGTTGCCACAATGCTGGTATCGGCATTGGTATTTAGCTACGGCTGCGGCAAAAAGAAAACCATTAAAAAGAATTTCAATTTAGAGGTACAGGTTGATTTTCCTATTGATGCAACAGGCTCTACCAGCTATGATGATTTGCAGATATTAGATGCCAGCGCACAGGCCTCTGATTTTGCCAAACACAAAGAAGATGTTATTTCGGTAGTTTTAGACAGCGTTAAATATTACACCCGCGAGTATGTTATACCTAATGACAACAACCTGCAAATAAACAACGCATCGCTTAAAATAGGGGCCGTAGGTGGTAATGATGAGGTAACTATTGGTCAGCTGCAAAACGTTAACCTTATGGGTGTTTACGAAGAACCTGCCATGCAAAAACTTACTTTAGATAATGGCGGCATTGCCAAATTTGCCGACCGCCTGACCAAAGACCCTTATACCGCACAAATACGTTTGCAAGGCGATGTAAACAACCCCGTTAACTTTAAACTACGCGCAAGGTTCTACTTTACCTTTGCTGCCTGGATATTGTAAAAATTTCAATTATATAAAACCAAAGAAGCCCTTTCCGATACTTCGGGAGGGTTTTTTTTTTATGCCGCATATTATGGTTTTGTTAGCAATATGCTAATAAATAAACCTTTCCAATACCTTTTATATATTTAGCCTATGAAAACATCACGTAAAGGGTTTCTACGGTCGGCGCTGGCGGCAGGCGCATTAAGCATGGTGCCGGGTAAATTTATAGGGGCTGCTAACACAATAGTATCGCCTACACGCAAGCGCAGTATGCGCCTGGCCCACTTTACCGATGTGCATTTGCAACCCGAAGGGGCCGCACCTTATGGCTTTAAAACGGCCCTGCACGAGGTGCAAAATATGGACGACAAACCAGAAGCCATTATTTTTAGCGGCGATAATGTTATGGATACTTTTAGCCATAGCCGCGAGCGTACCAAAACGCAGTGGGATTTTTGGAATAAGATGTTGAAGGACGAATGCTCGCTGCCTATACATCCGCTTATTGGCAACCACGATGTGTTTGGATGGGGCCTGCTGGGCAAATACAAAAAAGACGACCACTACGGCAAGCAATGGGCGGTGGAAGAACTGAAAATACCTAAGCGCTACTATAGCTACGACCTTAACGGCTGGCATTTTATTATGCTGGATAGCACTTTTAAACACGGTTCGGGTTATAAAGGTAAGCTTGATAATGAGCAGAAAGACTGGCTGAAAGAGGAACTAAAGAAGACGCCTGAAAGTACACCTATTTGTATAGTTAGCCACATACCCATTTATGCCATGTGTGTGTTTATGGATGGCAAGCGCATGAAGAACGACAACTGGAACGTACCAGGAGGTTTGATGCACGTGGAGGCCTTAGAGTTGAAAGACCTGTTCCATCAACACAAAAATGTAAAGCTATGCCTTAGCGGGCATATTCACCTGCAAGATGCCGTTGAGTATTTAGGTGTGAAATACCTATGCAATGGGGCGGTTTGTGGCGGCTGGTGGGGCGGCAACAACCAGGAGTTTGCCCCGGCCTATGCCATTATTGATTTTTATGATGATGGTACTATTGAGTACTATATGAAGGAGTATAAGTGGAAAGAAGGCGTGTAGCCAATTGATAGCACCTTATTTTACTCGTATAACTTGACAAGGCCCTGTTGGTGGTTGTATCTTTGTAAAACCGATTTTAACCAACCTAAAGAGCCTGTCAACAACAATGAAATTTTGTAAAATTTTCTTACAGCCCTGCGGGGTTTAGATCCCCCTTTCCAAAGGGGGTGGCACGAAGAGCCGGGGGATTTTACATCGACAAAATGAAATCCCTCGTCTTTTGACTGACGTCAAAATCCACTCCCTTTGGAAAGG